>NZ_AZND01000021.1:0-31782 GCF_000576205.1 Methylibium sp. T29
GTGCGACTGCAGCGCCTCGCGCGAGACGACGAAGCCGACGATGTCGTGCCCGGCCGGGCTCACCAGCTCGAAGCCGCCGTCCTCGCCGCTGACCATCACGCCGTCGGCGCCGACCAGGCGGCCGTCCAGCCGCGAGCCGTCGTCGGCCACGGTGATGCCGCACCACAGCGCGCCCTGCCAGACCTCGCAGCGCTGGCGCAGGCGCTGGCTGGTGCGCTCGCGGAACAGCTGCACGCCCGCACTCACCGCCTCGTCGAGCCGGCCTTCGAAACCGCCGCTGCCGAGCTGGTCGTATGCCTGTCGCCAACCTGACAGATGCGAGGCGTGCTCGTCGACGTCGGTCGAGCGGTGCGAGCGCGCGCACCACGGAGCGTCCTGCCGTGCGGCGTGGTCGGGCACGTTCTGCGTGCTTGCGGTGCCGTTCAACATTGCCGATTTCCGCTAACGCTCCCTCTGCGCTCTGTCTACGCTGATGCAAACACCGCGCCAACTGCGGGGACTTTCACATCATCCGGAGGGATTACGCATGAGTACAAGTACGGGACCGGGACTGAACAAGTCCCTCTCGACCCTGCAGCTGTGGGGCATCGCGGTCGGCCTGGTGATCTCGGGCGAGTATTTCGGCTGGAGCTACGGCTGGGCCGGCGCCGGCACGCTGGGCTTCCTGGTGACGGCGGGCTTCATCGCGCTGATGTACACCACCTTCATCTTCAGCTTCACCGAGCTCACCACGTCGATCCCGCACGCGGGCGGCCCGTTCGAGTACGGCCGCCGCGCCTTCGGTCCGACCGGCGGCTACATCGCCGGCTACGCCACGCTGATCGAGTTCGTGTTCGCGCCGCCGGCCATCTCGCTGGCGATCGGCTCCTACCTCGCGGTGCAGTTCCCGGGCCTGGACCCGAAGACCGCCGCGGTCGGTGCCTACCTGATCTTCATGACGCTCAACATCCTGGGCGTGCAGATCGCGGCCACCTTCGAGCTGGCGGTGACGCTGATCGCGATCTTCGAACTGCTGGTCTTCATGGGCGTGGTGGCGCCGGGCTTCTCGATGGCCAACTTCGTCAAGGGCGGCTGGTCCGGCGAGGACAGCTTCAGCCTCGGCTCGCTCGGCGGCATCTTCGCCGCGATCCCGTTCGCGATCTGGTTCTTCCTGGCGATCGAGGGCGTGGCCATGGCGGCCGAGGAGGCCAAGGACCCGAAGCGCTCCATCCCCATCGCCTACATCGGCGGCATCGTCACCCTGCTGCTGCTGGCCACCGGCGTGATGATCTTCGCCGGCGGCGTGGGCGACTGGACCAAGCTGGCCAACATCAACGACCCGCTGCCGCAGGCGATGAAGGCGATCGTCGGCGAATCCAGCGGCTGGCTGCACATGCTGGTGTGGCTGGGGCTGTTCGGCCTGATCGCCTCCTTCCACGGCATCATCCTCGGCTACTCGCGGCAGATCTTCGCGCTGTCGCGCGCCGGCTACCTGCCCGAGCTGCTGGGCAAGGTTCATCCGCGCTTCCACACGCCGCACATCGCGGTGCTGGCCGGCGGCGTGGTGGGCATCCTGGCCATCTTCAGCGACGAGCTGATCTCCTTCGGCGGCCAGACCCTCACCGCCAACATCGTGACGATGAGCGTGTTCGGCGCGATCGTGATGTACATCGTCAGCATGGCCAGCCTGTTCAAGCTGCGCCGCAGCGAGCCGAACCTGGCGCGGCCCTTCCGCGCGCCCATGTTCCCGATCTTCCCGGCCTTCGCGCTGGCGGCGGCCGTGGTGTGCCTGGCCACGATGGTGTACTTCAATCCCTTGGTCGCGATGCTGTTCGTCGGGCTGGGCGTCGTCGGCTACGGCTATTTCCTGCTGACCCACAAGCGCCGCGAGCGGGCGGCGCTCGCTGCGGCATGATCGACGCATGGCCTACGCGCACTCCATCGGCCCGCGGCGCTACAGCTTCGACGACCTGCGCACGTTGATGGCCCGGGCTTCGCCCGCGCGCTCCGGCGACGAACTCGCCGGGGTCGCGGCGCGCAGCAGCGAGGAGCGCGCCGCGGCGCAGATCGCGCTGGCGGCGCTGCCGCTCAAGACCTTCCTGAACGACGCGCTTGTGCCCTACGAGGACGACGAGGTCACGCGCCTCATTCTCGACAGCCACGACGCCGCCGCCTTTGCCCCGATCGCCCACCTCACTGTGGGCGACCTGCGCGACTGGCTGCTGTCCGACGCGGTCGACGGCGACACGCTGCGCGCCGCGGCGCCCGGCCTGACGCCCGAGATGACCGCAGCGGTCAGCAAGATCATGCGCAACCAGGACCTGATCCTGGTCGCGCGCAAATGCCGCGTGCGCACGCGCTTTCGCGACACCATTGGCCTGCCCGGCCGGCTGTCCACCCGGCTGCAGCCCAACCACCCGACCGACAACGCCGCCGGCATCGCCGCCAGCACGCTCGACGGCCTTCTCTACGGCAGCGGCGACGCGGTGATCGGCATCAACCCGGCCACCGACAACGTGGCCCAGGTGACGCGGCTGCTGCAGATGCTGGACGCGGTGATCCAGCGCTACGAGATCCCCACGCAGAGCTGCGTGCTGACCCACGTGACCAACACGCTGCAGTGCATCGAGCGCGGCGCGCCGGTGGACCTGGTGTTCCAGTCGATCGGGGGCACCGAAGCCACCAACCGCAGCTTCGGCATCGACCTGGCGCTGCTCGCCGAGGCGCACGACGCCGCACTGTCGCTGCAGCGCGGCGCGCTGTTCTCCGACGACGGCCAGCGCGGCCGCAACGTCATGTACTTCGAGACCGGCCAGGGCAGCGCGCTGTCAGCCCAGGCCCACCACGGCTGCGACCAGCAGACGATCGAGGCGCGGGCCTACGCGGTGGCACGGCGCTTCGAGCCGCTGCTGGTGAACAGCGTGGTCGGCTTCATCGGCCCCGAGTACCTGTACGACGGCAAGCAGATCATCCGCGCCGGCCTCGAAGACCATTTCTGCGCCAAGCTGCTCGGCCTGCCGATGGGCTGCGACATCTGCTACACCAACCACGCCGAGGCCGACCAGAACGACATGGACGTGCTGCTCACGTTGCTGGGCGTGGCCGGCTGCAGCTTCATCATGGGCATCCCGGCTCGGACGACGTGATGCTGAACTACCAGACCACATCCTTCCACGACGCGCTCTACGCACGCCGCGTGCTGGGCCTGCGGCCCGCGCCGGAGTTCGAGCGCTGGCTGGAGGCCATGCGCATCACCGAGCCCGGCGCGCCCGATCGGCTGACCGACCTGATGCCGCCGGCCCTGGCCCGCCTGCTGGAGCACCCGCGCTGATGAGCGGCGGCCCGGTCATCGCCAACCCCTGGAGCGTGCTGCGCCGGCACACACCGGCGCGCATCGGCCTGGGCCGCAGCGGCATCAGCCAGCCCACTGCGCCGCAGCTCGACTTCCAGCTTGCGCACGCCCAGGCGCGCGACGCCGTGCACCGGCCGCTGGACCATGAAGCGGTCGACGCCGCGGTCCGCGCGCTCGGTCTGCCGACGCTGGCGTTGCACAGCGCTGCCGCCGACCGCCATATCTACCTGCAGCGGCCCGACCTGGGCCGCCGGCTCGACGAGGCCTCCATCGCCCGTCTCGCCGCCTGCACGGCCAACGAACAGGCCGATCTCGCGCTGGTGGTGGCCGATGGGCTGTCGGCGCTGGCCATCGAGCGCCACGCCGCGCCCTTCATCGCCGAACTGCGCCGTGTGCTGGCGCGCGACTGGCGCTGGGCACCGGTGGCGATCGTGCGGCAGGCGCGCGTGGCGATCGGCGACCCGATCGGCGAGGCGCTCGGCGCCCGGCTCGCGGTGGTGCTGGTCGGCGAGCGGCCGGGGCTCAGTTCGCCCGACAGCATGGGTGTCTACGTCACCTGGTCGCCGCGAGCAGGCCGGGTCGACGCCGAGCGCAACTGCATCTCCAACGTGCGCCCCGAGGGCCTGCCCTTGCCGCAAGCCGCCGCCCGCCTAGCCTGGCTGCTGGGCGAGGCGCGCTCGCGCCAGCTCACCGGCGTGGCCCTGAAGGACGACAGCGGGCCGGCGCTCGAAACGGGCGGCGACAGCGGCAGCTTCCTGCTCGCGCCACCCTGATCCGACTTCCTCTTACTTGACGACGGCCGGCAGGTTGTCGAGTCCGGCGCGGTAGACGCCGGAAATCACCTTCTTCGCCTCATCGTCCGAGACGCCTTCCTTGGCCTTGAAGGTCGACGACCAGGTCACCGTGGAGCCGCCCTTCGCCTTCGCGACCTTCAGCGTCGAGACATAGTCGGTCACGGGCAGCGGCGAATCGGTGATGCGGTACTTGTAGCTCATCGACGAAGCGCTGTGCGACAGCAGTTCCTCGGTGATCTTCGCGCCGTCCTTGGTGGTCAGCACCCGCACCGTGCCCTTGGTATTGCCCTTGCCCTTGGTGATCTCGGTGCCGCCGATCGCCGGGTGCCAGTTCTGCCAGCTGTCGAAGTCCTTGATGGCGGCGAAGGTCTTGGCCGGCGTGGCTGCCACGTCGACCTTCTCCGTGACCGAGAGCGTCTTTCCCGCGGCCAGCGCGCCGCCGGTCGCGAATGCGAGCGAGAGAAGAATGCCGAACGTACGATGGCCTGCTGCAGTCATGTTGTCTCCTGTGTTCTTGACGGACGGAATGGCGAACGCCGCGCGGCGTCGGAAGACACAGAGCGCGCGGCACCCACTGCGATGCTATGTCCGACCCGTCCGCTCCGACGCACGCCGCAGCGGGCAACTTGCCCGCGCTGCGTCCTGCGTCGGCGCTTGTCAGCCGCGGGCAGGCATTGAGGGCGGTCGGTGTCGCCCAGGTGACAGCACAGCCTGCGTGCGCCGTCAGCGATCGCGCTCGCGGCCGCTCGCCGTCTGTGCATCGAGCCCGCGCGCCGGCGATTCGGCCACCTGCGGCAGGTCGTCGCCATGCTCGATCAGTTCCTCGACGATCAGGCGTCCATACTTCTGCGCGCGCTCGGCGTTGAAACGCCGCGCCACCGAGGCGACCCGGCGCGCCTGATCGTCGGAGGGCGCGCGCACCACCAGCCAGTGATAGCCCCGCTCGGCCAGCGCACGGTGCGCCTTCACGAGGTTGAGTTCCTGCCCGAGCGAGGCGAGCGGGCTGCGTCGGCCAGTTGCGCATCGATCTGCTCGATCATCGCGGCCGGCGTGTAGCTCCGCACCGTGTCGGGCCCGTGGAAGCCAGCCTCGACCAGCGCGGCCTGCGCGAAGCGCAGGTCGGCATCGCTGGGGAAGGAGATCACCACGTGACCGACCGGCTTGAACACGCCGTAGGCTTCGGGGACTTCGTGCTGGCTCATCGGCAACTCCTGTTGAGGTTGCCGCCATCGTGGCCTCGCCGACACTGCCTGACGATCAGCGGACCGCGCCCCTGCGTGTGGGCCTGGGCCTACAGCCGCCGGTGGGCCTTCAGCGGCCCGGCGCGGGGCCACCGAAGGCCGCGATGTCGAGCTGCCCTGTGGACTCGAAGCGCAGCGCCGTCCCCACCGCGCCGGCCAGCTTGCCGCGCAGGCGGTAGTCGAGGCTGCGCACGTCGCGCGAGGGCAGGCCGAGCATCTGGCGCACCGCGGCGATCGCCGAGACGCTGGCCGGCACGCCGATCACCGCCTCGCCGAAGCGCGGCACGCTGCCGGCCGCGTCGCTGACGCCGCTGGCGAAGGGCTGGCCCATCAGCTCGAGTTCCATCGAGAGGCCGCGGTAGTCGATCGGCGCATCGTTCGGGTTCTGCACGCGCAGCTTGACCAGGAAGCGCAGTTCCAGTCCTTCTCCGGGCAGCGCCTCGAGGCCGGCCACCGACACCCGCGGTGGATCGCGGCCGGACAGGCCGGCGCACGCGCCGACGGCGAGCGCGGGAACGAGCAGCAGGAGCCGGCGACGACGGGGCATGGTTCGCCATCATGCGCCACTGCGGCCCGGTAGAGTTCGGCCAAAGCCATCCCGGCCCCCGACCGCCGGCCTCGCCCCCTCCTCATGCTGACCACGCTGCCCTTCCTGGTGTGCCTCGGCGCCGGCCTGACCGGCGGCGTGTTCTTCGCGTTCTCCGCCTTCGTGATGAAGGCGCTGGCCGAGTTGCCCGCAGAGCACGGCCTGGCTGCCATGCAGCGCATCAACCGGGTCGTGTTGAACCCCGGCTTCCTGGGCCTCTTCATCGGCACCACGGTGCTGGCCGCCATCTGCATCCTCGCCGGCTTCTTTCCGTGGGGAAGCACGCGCTCGGCGCTGCTGCTGGCCGCCGGCCTCTGCTACGTGATCGGATCGTTCGGCGTCACCGCCGTCTGCAACGTGCCGCGCAACGAGCGGCTCGCGCGGCTGGACAGCGGGTCGGCGGAAGCCGCGGCCTACTGGCCGGTCTATGTGCGCGAGTGGTTGCGGTGGAACCACGTGCGCACCGCCGCCTGCCTCGTGTCCGCCGCCGCGGCAGCCGCGGCGCTGACCTGCTGAACCGCGACGCGCACGCCCTGTACAGGCCCGCGATGGACCAGCGCATCGTCGGCTTTCATCGGGACGACGAAGCCCACTGGGTCGCCGAGCTCGAGTGCGGCCACAACCAGCATGTGCGCCACGACCCGCCGTGGACGAACCGGCCGTGGACCACCACCGCCGAGGGCCGCGACAGTGCGCTCGGCAAGCGCCTGGCCTGCAGGAAGTGCGACCAAGGCGCGCCGCGCGACTGGGGCGGCTGAGCGTCCTTCCAAGGTGCTACGCGGAATCGAGCTCGCATCGTGAGCTCTGCGGCGACTGTTACATCCATTCACGCCGATCTTCAGTGCGGCTTCAGCGGGCATCAATAACGTCAGTGTGGTTATCGATCCACGAGCGAGACGCCTTGCACGCGTCGCGCATCGCCAGGGGAGTTCCACGCCGTCATGAGATCTCAGGCCCCGAGCAGCCGTCCTGCTTCGCGCACGGGCAGCTCTTCCTCTGCAACGCACCCCAGCGGCGACCTCGCGCTGTATGCGCTGCTGCTGGTACTGACGCTGGCGACGTGGCACCTCAGCACCAGCGGCTATTTCGAGACGGGAGACGACATCGGCTACTGGCTCGGGGTCGGCGGCGGCGTGGCGATGCTGCTGCTGTTCGGCTATCCGCTGCGCAAGTACCTCCCCGGCATGCGCCGGTGGGGCAAGGTCAAGTGGTGGTTCTGGGCCCACATGACGCTGGGCATCGGCGGGCCGGTGCTGATCCTGGCCCACACCACCTTCCACGTCGGCTCGCTCAACGCGGCGGTTGCGCTCTACAGCATGGTGATCGTCGCCCTCAGCGGCGTGGTGGGCCGCTTTCTCTACGTCCGCATCCACCATGGCCTGAGCGGTGAGAAAAGCAGCCTGCAGGAACTGCAGGCCCGAGCCGGGCTGGATGGGCAGGCTGCGCGGTCGCGCCTGCAGTTCGCCCCCAAGGTCGAGGCGCAACTGCTCGGCTTTCACCAGGAGACCTTGGCGACAGGGCGCGACTTGCGCCATGTCTGGCGACTGCTCTTCGTGCTGCCTTGCCGACAATGGCGGGTCTACCGCCAATGCTGCAAAGGTCTGGACGAGGCGATCTGCGCGGCGAGCCCGGGTCGCCCGGCGGAGGAAATGGCCGCGCGCCGAAGACAGTTGCGCAAGCTGATCGGCCGCTATCTGGCGGCGGTGGTGCGGGTCGCACAGTTCTCGGCGTACGAGCGCGTGTTCGCGCTGTGGCACGTTGCACACGTTCCCTTCGTCTACCTGCTCGTGGTCAGCGCGACGGTCCATGTCGTGGCGGTCCACGCCTACTGATGCTGCGGCCGGATGAACGCATGGTCAGCATGGACAAGGGCCATCCGGGCGGGCCTTGCGTGCTGCGCTCTGCTCCCCGGCCTGTCGCCGGCACAGGGCATCGAGTCCGTTCTCCAGCCGGGCCCGGTCATCCAGGGCCACGCCAAGTGGGAGCACGAGTGTGCGACGTGCCACGTCAAGTTCAACCGCAAGGCACAGGACGGGCAGTGCATGGACTGCCATAAGGACATCGGCCAGGACGTGCGCGGCAAGACCGGCTACCACGCCGGCTCAAGCCTCAGGCCTGCAACAGCTGCCACACCGATCACAAGGGGCGCGGCGCGCAGATCGTCGAGTTCGACCCGAAGCGCTTCGATCACCGCCAGTCCGATTACCTCCTGCGCGGCGCTCACGAGAAGACGGCCTGCGACAAGTGCCACCTGACGGCGCGTGAATGGGCGTTCGTCGAGGCGCTGGCGCTGCGCGCCGGCCGGCTGGTCTCGAAGGGCGATCTGGAGGCACTGGTCCTGGGCCTGGAGGGCGAGGTGTCAAGCAACATGCTGGAAGTGCATGTGTCCGGCATCCGACGCAAGCTGGGGCGTGGCCTGATCGAGACCGTACGCGGCATGGGCTACCGGATCTCCGCATGAGCGCTCTGCCCTCGATTCGTGGCCGACTCTCGGCGGCGCTGATCGGTGTTTCGCTGGCCTGGGGCGTTGCCGTGTCGGCCGCCGTGGGGTGGGTGGTCCGGCACGAGGTCGACGAGTTGCTCGACAACACCCTGCAGGAGTCGGCCGAGATCCTGATGGGCCTCCTCGTGTCGAATGCGACGTTGCTCCCGACGACCGGAGAAAGAGCCATGCCGGCGCCACCGCACGACGAACAGATGGTCTGGCAGGTCGTCGATGCCAGCGGTCGGGTGATGCTGCGTTCGCATCGTGCGCCGGACGCCGCCCTGGGCCCGGCGGCCACGCTTGGCTTTTCGGACCAGGGCCGGGCGTGGCGCGTGTTCACGCTGCCGCTGGACGCCGAAGGCCGCAAGTTGCATGTCGCTCAGCGGGCGGCCGAACGCCATGAGGCACGCTTCGATGCGATCAAGTACCCGATGGGCACGGCTCTCGCCATCGGGCTGCTCGGTTCGCTGTGGCTCCGGTTGCGCGTGACAAGAGAGCTCGAGCCGATCGAACGGATGTCGAAGGCCATCGCGCAGTTCGATCCCATGCTGCCGGGACAGGCGCTGATCGGTCCCGCGCGCAGCGAACTCGCGCCCGTGCACCGGGCGATCACCGGCCTGAGCAGTCGCCTCGCCCGGCAGGTCGCCAACGAGCGCGCATTCGCGGCCCACGCAGCACATGCCCTGCGGACTCCGCTGGCGGCGATGGTCGCCAATCTGGCCGTCGCGCAGCGACACGCGCTGCCCATCGAGCAGACCTACCTGAAACGAGCCCGCGAGTCGGCCGACCGCTTGCGCCGGGTCGTCACGGCATTGCTCACGATGTTCCGCAGTGGTGGTGAAGTGAACCGCCAACCTGTGGACGTGGACCAGTTGGTGAGCGAACTGCCGTTCGGCAGCCTGGCCGTCGTGACACGCGGCACGGCGCGTGTGAAGGCCGATCCGGACTTGTTGGCGGCGGCGTTCATGAACTTGCTGGACAACGCGTTGCGCCACGGGGCGACCAGCGTCGTCATCTCCCTGCAGCACGACGATCACGCCACGCTCATCCGGCTGAAGGACGACGGCAGCGGTCTTGCCGAACCGGATCGCCAACGCATCCAGGCCGCCCTGGACGTGCAGGATTACGACGGCAACATGGGGCTCGGGTTGATGCTGTCCGACATGGTGGCGCGTGCACATGGCGGGCGACTTCGGTTGGTCCCGGCCGCGTCGGGCTTCGCGGTGGAGATGAGTCTGGGCTAGAGCCTGTTAACGCTACCGGAAGGCTCGCTCGCCCTCACCCGCCGCCAAGCACATTGGCTGCCGGAATCAACGTGCCGCCGGCCGCTCAACCTGCCTGAGCGTCGGCATCAGCCGATCGGACACGGGGATGCTGGCATCGCCGTCGATCTCAGTCGCGATCTGGTTGCAGACCGCTCGACACAGGGTGGCCGCACGCTGGCTCTTCAGGTTGTAGAAGATCTGGGTGCCCTCACGCCGCTTCCCCAGGATACCGGCGCGGTACAGCGTGGAGAGGTGCTGCGACATGTTGGGCTGCGTGGTGTCGATCTCCGCAAGCAGCTGCGAGACGTTCTTTTCGCCATGGCACAGCGCGCTGATCAGCCTCAGGCGGATCGGCGTCGACAAAATGGAGAACAGGTCCGCCGCCGAGGAGAAGACGGCCTCTGACTCTTCCTGGCTCACCGGGATTCCTTCGGGTTTCGTTCGATTGCCATCGTAGCGGATTCTGCGCTTCCTGCACTACTTGCGCATACATCAAATCATGGCCCACCACCCCTCACTTGAAGCGGTAGTGATCCCGCTGCAGCACGGCTGCGATCGCGGTGACCTCCTCGGGGAACAGGCCGAGACCCAGCTCGGTGTTGCACTGCTCGACCATGCCACGCAGCAGCCCGGGCGTGGTGATGCGTTCACCGGGTCGGAACACCGCGGACCCGTCCCCGCCGAACTTCGTGGCGTGGCATTGCTGGCATTTGTGCTCCGTCATCAGCCGCTGGCCCATCGCGAGGTCGGCGTCCTTGAAGATATCGAGACCCTGGGCACCGGCGCCCGCCCCCGCCAGGCAGGCGATCGAGGCGCAGATCCGGCGGACGGTGGAGACCATGGAAGACTCCTTGGAGAACGTGCCGGTCCGGGCCGGACCGGGAATCAGGTGGCGCATCGCGAAGTGTCCTGCATGCCCGCCGTCCTGTCCGGTCGATCCGCCAGCCGGAGCAGGTCCAGGACGTCCTCCTCGAACATTTCTCCGGGTATCGACTGCAACAACCGTCCCGACCGACCGACCGCGCACGTCATCGGAATGACGTTGCGGGACGTGAAGAGCGGCCGGAGCCGCTGGGCGCTCATCGAGACCGGAAAGCCGTAGCCGCGGTCGGCCAGATAGCGGCGCACGACGCCGGCATCGCGGTCGACGGCGACACCGAGCACCCGCAGCCGCCGACCGGCGCTGGCACGGTGGAGCTTCTCGACGTGTTCGTTGTGACGTCGGCAGAACGGGCAGGTCGTCGACCAGAACACGACAACGGCCGCGGTGTCATTCCAGTCGGCCGGTTGAAGGACCGTTCCATCCACCAGGGCGATCGTCGGCCAGTCGATGGCCGGCGACGCGCCCGGTTGTTGCGCCGCGGCCGGCATCGGCAGCAGACCTCCGGCCGCCGCGGCCAGGATCGCGCGGCGTGACCACGGCAGTTCAGTCACGCTCCTGCTCCATCTGCAGATAGGTGTTGTAGGCGTTCATGCGGTTCGCCGCGCCGAACAGCGGCAACCCCTCGAACCGAGACCAATCGGCCTTCCGATAAGCGTCCTCGAAAGGCTCCAGGTTGCGGGCCGCGTCACCCATGGTCTGTCGCAGGTAGAGCAGGTAATCGTGCGTCAGGCGGATGTCCTCCGCGGGTTGGCGTGATGGCGGGCCGTGTCCCGGCACCATGACCCGGATGTCGAAGCGCAGCAAGCCGTCGAGCGACGCGATCCAGCGCCGGCTGTCCGCCTGGCCCACGAAGGGGATGCGACCTCGGAACACCGTATCGCCGGCGAACAGCACGAGCTCGCGGGGTACGTGAACCACCATGTCCTCGGGCGTGTGTGCCGGCCCGACGGCGCGCAACTGGAACTCGAATCCACCGACCTTCAGATCGGTGTCGCCATCGAGCCAGACGTCGGCCGGCACGAGCCGCGTCGCTTCGTCCACCCACGGAAAGAGCGTCTGACGGCTGGCCTCCAGCCGCTGTCGCGCGGTGTCGGAGTTCAGGTACTCGAGGGAACGCCGCTGCGCCACGACGGTCGCGCCGGCCCTCTTGAACGCCTGCAGCCCGTACACGTGGTCGGCGTGATAGTGGGTCACCAGCACATGACTCACCGGCTTGTCCGTGATGCGGCGGATCTCCTGCAGCAGGCGCTCGGCGAGCGGTGGCGAGCCGAGCGCATCGATGACCACGACCGAACTGTCGGTCACCACGAAGCCGGCGTTCGAGATGAAGTTCTGGTTCGAGGCCGACCCGAGGGCCGTCTCGCCCTGCACGAAATAGCTGTGCGGTGCCACCTGCTCGGCTTGCATCGCCACGGTCACATCGTTTGCCTGCGCATGCGCGCCCGGCAGCAGTGCACACAGGCCGAGCGCCGCCGCGATGCGGCGCGACGCAGACAGCCATCGGCCTCCGAGGCCTCGGGGTGCGGGCAGACCCTGATGGTGCAGTCGCCACAAGCAACCGTAAATTAGCATTTACGAATATTAAGAGCTGCCAACCCTTACCGCCAGCGACGACGCTCATCGTTTCTACCGGGGTGAGCACAGTGCGTCGAAGCGTCTTCCACCACAGACACCAGGAGCCTGCATGCCAAGAATCCTCCCGCCCCTGCCGGCACTGCGCATGTGCCTCGCCGTGGGGCTCGTCGTCGCCGGCAGCGCCCAGGCGCAGAGTGCGTCGCAGGCCCTCCACCTGAAGGCGCTCGCGGCCACCTGCGCAAACTGCCACGGCACCGACGGTCGCGCCGTCGATGGCGCCGGCAGCATCCCATTGCGCGGGCTGGGCAAGGACTACATCGTGGCCCAGATGACCGCCTTCCGTGAAGGCAAGCGCGCGGCCACCGTGATGCACCAGCTCGCCAAGGGCTACACGCCCGAGCAGGTCGAGCAGCTCGCCGCGTACTTTGCGGCCCAGAACTGAAAGGCCTCCCATGAAGCGTCGTCAACTGATCCAGGCCGGCCTCGCCGGCGGCGGGCTGCTCGCCCTGGGGGGCTGCGCCACCCCGAGCGGCGGCGTGCCCGGCAGCGCGAAGGTCGTCGTCATCGGCGGGGGCTACGGCGGTGCGACCGCAGCGAAGTACGTGCGCCTGCTCTCCGACCAGCGCATCGACGTGGTCCTGATCGAACCCCAGGCCAGCTTCGTCTCCTGCCCGATCTCCAATCTCGTGGTGGGCGGCACGCAGACGTTGGGGGACCTGACGACGTCCTACGACGCGCTGGCCACACGCCACGGGGTGCGCATCGTGCGGGACACGGCATCGGGGATCGATGCCACAGCCCGGACCGTGACGCTCGCATCCGGCGCCACGATCCGCTACGACAAGCTGGTGCTCTCCCCGGGCATCGAACTGATGTTCGACGGCGTCCAGGGGCTGCGCGAGGCACAGGCCAGCGGCCAGATCCTGCAGGCCTGGAAGGCCGGGCCCGAGACCCTGGCGCTGCGCCGGCAGCTCGAAGCGCTGCCCGACGGCGGCGTGTACGCCATCGCGATCCCCGAGGCGCCTTTCCGTTGCCCCCCCGGGCCCTACGAGAGGGCCAGTGTGGTCGCGGCCTATTTCAAGCGCGCGAAGCCCCGCTCGAAGGTCCTGATCCTCGACGCCAACCAGGATGTCGTCTCCAAGGCCGCTCTCTTCAAGAAGGCCTGGGCCGAGCTTTATCCCGGCATGGTGGAGTACCGGCCGCAGCACAAGGCGGTGGGGGTCGATCCGCGGACCGGCACGATCAAGTTCGATGTGCAGGACGATGTGAAGGCTGACGTGCTCAATGTGCTGCCGCCGATGCGCGCCGGCGCGATCGCCGTGCAGACCGGCCTAGCCAATGCCAACGCACGCTGGTGTCAGGTGGACTACCAGACCTTCGAATCCACGGCGGCGAAGCACATCCACGTGCTGGGTGACTCGATCCAGGTCGCGCCGCTGATGCCCAAGAGCGGCCACATGGCCAACTCGCATGGCAAGGTGGCCGCCGCTGCGATCGTGGCGCAACTGATGGACCTCGAGATCAATCCGCGTCCGATGCTGACCAACACCTGCTACAGCTTCGTCGACGAGAAGCACGTGATCCACGTCGCCAGCGTGCACGAATACGTCGCGGCCGAGAAGACCTTCAAGACCGTGGCCGGTTCCGGCGGCGTCTCGGCCGCTCGCAACGAAGCCGAAGCCGGCTTTGCCATGGCCTGGGCGCGCAACATCTGGGCCGACACGCTGGGCTAGAACTCCAGCCCCTCGGCGATGGCCTGGATGCCGGCCTTCGCGCAGGCGTCGTCCGCAGCGCCGCCCGGCGCGCCGGACACGGCGATCGCACCGACGACCGAACCCGCCGATTCGATGGCCTGACCACCGCCGACCGCCACGACCCGCGGCGCGGTGCGAATGCCGCTCATCTCCTTGCCGGCCTGCGTTTCGGTCCCCAGCGTGGCCGTGGGGATGCGAAAGCTCGCTGCCGTCCAGGCCTTGCCGATGGCCAACTCGACGGTGTGCGCGCCCGCATGACGATCGCGCAAGAACACCTGCGGCAACCCGGCGCGGTCGACCACTGCCACGCCGACCTGGTAGCCCGCCTTTCGGCAATGCTCGAGCGCAGCGCGCGCCGCGGTCAGCGCAGTCTCGGGCGTCAGCGACCTGGTGATGAAGGTCCCTTCGGCAGTTTGCGCCGGAGCGGCTCCCACCGACATCCACAGTGCGGCCAGCACCGCGAAACGTTCTGCCTTGCTCATCGGTGCGCCTCCCGCATCAGGGCTTGATGTACGCATAGCCCTGCAACTGCATCTTGGTGAGCCGGACGACGCCCGAGGGAGTGAACGTCGCCTCCTGGATGAACTGTTCCTTCTTCAGGTTGCGGTTCTTCAGCGTGATCTCGCAGATCTCGAACTTCACGCCGCGGCTGACCAGCGCCGAGACGGTGGCCGCGTACTCGCCGCCATTCGGGTCCTTGGCGCCCTCCATCAGGAAGTCGACGCCGTTCGCGTGAGTCACCACCGTGATCTGCGCGCTGGGGTCGGTGTCGAGATGGTTGCGAATGTTCCGCAGGGTGGCGAGCGCCTGCGTCTGGGCTTCGTTGACGTGGTACGCGACCTTGTCCTGTGCATGGGACGTCGCGACCACGGTCAGCAGCAGTGCGGCCATGAGCCACCGTCGGATCTTCATGTGTGTCTCCCCGATGCGCCGACCTCGGCGTCAAGCCGCGCCGGCATTGCCGTCCACGCCGATCAGTCGAGGCGCATTGAGCCTGCGCGGCGTGACGCGGCCCTTCGCCTGGAGCCAGGATTCGACCACGTCCCACACCATCTTGTTGCCGGCGCTGCGGGCCTCTTCGGCGACGGGGGCCCAGCCCGCCACCCGGTAGCGCTTGTCCGCCTCGATCGGTCGGCCTGCGAGGCGCAGGTCCTGGATGCGCTTGCCCATCGATTCGCCGGGTGCGATCGCGTAGGCAAGGCCCCCCACGCGAACCATGTCACCGCCCTGCTGGTAGTAGGGGTCGGGGTTGAACAGGTTGTCGGCGACATCCTCGAGGATGGTCTTGATCGTCTCGCCGGTCATCTCGGTCACGGTTGCATAGGAGTAGGTGGTCGCCACCTGGTCCATCATGAGTTCGCGCGTGATCACATCACCGGGCAGCAGGCTCGTGCCCCATCGAAAGCCCGGCGAGAAGGCGATCTCCGCGCCCTGCACCTCCATCAACGCATCGCACAGCAGCTGATCCCAGCTGCCGTTGAAGTTGCCGCGCCGGTAGAGCAGCCCATCGGTGATGGCCAGTTTCTCGGCAAGCTTGTCCTTGTAGGGCGCACGGACCCTGTCGATCAGCGACTGCATCTGAGGGTCGGCCGGCAACTGGTTCGAGAACACCGGCAGCAGCTTGTAGCGGTAGTCGGCGACCTTGCCGCCCTTCACGTCGAGATCGAGCACGCCGAGGAACTTGGTGTTCGAGCCGGCATTGGTCACCAGAGTCTTGCCCCCCGGGTTGGCAACAACCACCGGCACCGGAATGCCATCGTGCGTGTGGCCGCCGAGGATGGCGTCGATGCCACGCACGCGGCCCGCCATCTTCAGATCGACGTCCATGCCGTTGTGCGACAGCACCACCACCACCTGCGCTCCGGCAGCCCGCGCCGCGTCGACGACCTTCTGCAGGTTGTCGTCCTGGATCCCGAAGCTCCAGTCCGCCACCATGTAGCGCGGGTTGGCGATGGGCGTGTAGGGAAAGGCCTGCCCCACGATCGCCAGCTTCACGCCGTTGACATCGCGCAGCGTGTAGGGCTTGAACACCTCGTCGCCGAAATCGGTCGTCCTGACGTTCTGCGCCACGAAATCGATCCGACCCTTGAAGTCCTCGTCGACGATCTGCTGCACACGCTTCTGGCCGTAAGTGAACTCCCAGTGCCCGGTCATCACGTCGACCCCCAGCAGCTTGCAGGCGTCCACCATGTCCTGACCGTTCGTCCACAGCGACGTGGCCGAGCCCTGCCAGGTGTCGCCGCCATCGAGCAGCAGCGCGCCGGGGCGACTGGCCTTCAGGCGCTTGACCAGCGTCGCCATGTGCGCGAAGCCGCCCACCTTGCCGTAGCGGCGCGCAGCCTTCTCGAAATCCAGAAAGGTATAGGCATGCGCGAGCAACGTGCCGGGCCGCACCCCGACGGCCTCGAGCAGGTGCTCGCCGACCCGGTGCGGCAACTGGCCGCTCATCGCACCCACGCCGAGGTTGACGCTCGGCTCGCGGAAGTGGATGGGCAGCAATTGCGCATGACAGTCGGTCATGTGCAGCAACGACACGTTGCCGAAACGCGGCACCTCGTAGAGCCCCCGCTCTGCCGTGGCGGCGTCGGCGTCGGCGTACTGTGCCAGGCCCAGGCCCGCAGCCGACGCCGCGCCCAGCACCTGCAGGAACTCTCGCTTGGACAGGCTCATGATTCAGTGATTACTTATATGCTGCAGACGAAAAGGCCCGCCGTCTCGTGCATCGATCAGGCGGGCCAGGCAACCGCGGTCGGTCACTGGTTGACCGGTGACTTCGGGTCGAGCAGCAACGCCATCAGATGGCGGATCTGGGTCTCGTCCAGCACACCGGCATGGCCGAAGCGCGGCATGTTCGAGCAGGCCTCGTAGGCCTTGCTGTTCCACAGCTTGGCCCAGGTGTACTGCACGATCGCCGCGCTCTTGGGGTCGACGGGGTCGGTGACGCCGCGCAGCTTGCCGTACTGGTACAGGCTCGGGCCGATGGTGCCGAACGACAGCTCGGCCTTGCCGATCTGGTGGCAGTTGTAGCAGCCACCGCCGTTGACGCTGCCTGCCGCATCGGTCCAGGTGCCGCCCCGCCCGTTCTGGGCGATCTTTTCGCCCTCCTTCCAGTCTCCGAGGTACTGTCCGGAAGCTGGCCACTTGACCGAGGCGAGCGCGGCGTCCCGGATCTGCGCCGCCGCCCTGTCGTCGGGCGGGTGGTCGGACGAGCAGGCCTTCTGTCCCAGGTCCTGGTTCAGTCGATCGACCTTGGCGATGCCCTGGTCGCGGAACGAGGCCTTCATCATGGCCGCGGCCTGGGCATCGAGCTCCTGTGATGAAGGCAGGGGTTGCAACGCGGCGCAGCCGGCGACGGCCAGCGCGGCCACGGCGAGAGTGATCTTGGCGTTCATGCAGTCCTCGCTTCAGCGCTTGATCGACGGCGCGATCGATTCGGCGCCCTTGGCGTTGACGCCCATGAAGACACCGAGCGCGATCGTCACGTCGGAGGCAAAGCCCGGGAACGGGAAACGTTGCTGGCGGTAGCAGTCGTTCAGGCGGCGCTGCATGCTCCACAGCTCGCCGCTGGACACCCGGTAAGCGGGCCAGGCAGCGAAGCCCACGCCGTCGCCGGGATTGCGGGTCAGCACCGGCAGATCCTGCAGCCGGATCCGCTTGCCCGCCTCGCCATGGCAGGAGGCGCAGGAGAAATCCATCGGCCCGCCGCGGAAGAAGAAGGCTCGCTTGCCGAGCTCGTACATCACCTTCTCTTCGCGGTGCGTCTGCGGCAGGTTCATCCGCAGGCCGCGCGAGGCTGCCGAGACATAAGCCGCGAGAGCCTCCATGTTGGCCTGCTCGCCGCGGCCGAACGGGGTCTTGGCGATCTCCGCCGCGTTGAGTCCCTGCAGTGTCTCCATGCAGGTCAGCAGCCGCGATTCGAGGTCCTGCACGCGCCCCGTGTCGGCGAACCAGCGCGGCAGTTCGACCAGGCGCCCTGGACGACGCCGGGCCCCTTGCCGAGATCGCACTGCTCGAGCGAGGCGTTCTTCGGGCCGCGCTTCTGCTTCCACAGGTTCTCGCCCTTGGCCTCGAACAGATCGGCCGGGTTGCCGTCCTCCAGCATCTTGCGGTACTCGGCGATGCCGTCGGCCGTGCTCTTGGCCTGCGACCACGCGGTGCCGGACACCACCAGCGCCGCTGCGCCGAGCAGCGCACGCTTGTTCCATGCCTTCATCGGTCTGTCTCCTCGTTCAGCGCCCTCGGCGCTTCGTCTTGTGACCGGGACACCCGCCATTCCCGGCGCCGCGCCGCGCTCAGGAAACAACCGCCTCGTCGGTCCGGGTGTCGCCCTTGTTGTCGACCCAGGTGATCGAGATCTTGTCGCCCGCCTTCGCGCCCTTGACGGTGAACTGCAGGAACGGGTTCTTGGAGACGGCCGGCCCCCACTGGGCCTTCATCACCGGCTTGCCATTGTGCTGGGCGCTGACGGTCTGGATGTGCCAGGCCGGGATCGCCTTGCCGGCCGCGTCCTTGCGCAAGCCGGTCTCCATCTCGTGCGCCATCAGCACGCGCACGGTCGCGTTGTTGCCGGCCACCTGGGCGCGGATCTTCATCGGGTCTGCCATGGGATGCTCCTCAAATCGTCGGGGGATCGCGCCGTCCGCTTCAGCCGCCGCAGCCGCCGAGCGTGACCTTCACTTCCTTCTGCGCGTACAGCACCCGACCGTCGTTCATCATCGCGACCGCGAAGACATTCGACGACTGGCCCATCTTGACGCGGGTGCTGACCGAGGCCTCGACGGCGTCGGTGAGCTCGAACATCGAGGTCATGATGCTCGGGTTCTTCTCGACCAGCAGCAGCAGGTTCTTGACGCCAGGCAGTGCGGTGGCCGCACCGAGCGGTACGACGGCGCCGTTCTCGGCGATATCGGGCCCGGTGATGGTCACGTCCTTGCTCTCGGTCGGCGCGGACGCGCCCAACGTCTTCATCAGGTCGGCCATCGTCTTGCTCTCGAACGCGCCGGCGTTGTAGCCGGCGGCCTGCGCGCGCACGGTGGTCGGCAGCAGGCCGGCGCTCATCAGCAGCGTGGCCACCGCGGCGCCGTGCCGGAGCATCTCTCTGCGGGTGTTCATCATCGATCTCCTATTGTTCAGCCGATGCTAATAAATACGGGACGGCAGTTCGGTACGTGCCATCCTTAGGGAATTACTTGGGGGCCCCGGCGGCGAGCCAGGTGGCGATCGTCCGGGCATCGGCCTCGGGCAGCGCCTGCGGCGGCATCGCCATGGCACCGCCCCACACACCGCCGCCGCCGTTCCGGATCTTGCCGGTCAGGTAGTCGACCCCGTCGGCGCGTCCGGCGTACTTCTGGGCAATCTGCCGGAAGGACGGGCCCAGGCCCTTGCTGTCGAGCGAATGGCACGCCGTGCAGGCGTTCGAACTGGTCAGCGCGAACGCGGCGTTGCCGGTGCCGTTCGCGGCCGCGCGCGCCTGCACAGGCGCCGACTTCGCGGCGGCATCGGGCCGCGTCGTGTCCGCGCCGCGCTGCGCGCCGACGGTCCGGTTCTGGTCGGCAAGATTGCCATGCGCATCGCGCGCGAACTCGGGCAGCGAGGAGGCCAGCCGCGGTTCGCCACCGCAGTTGCGCATGCAGCCGGACCCCTGCACGTCGGGTTTGCCGGTGCCGCCGAACTCGGGGCCGGGCCACAGCCCGTGCTGCGTGGTCAGGCCCTTGCGATTGGGCATCCGCTGCTGGACTTCGGCGGCATTGCGGTCCGAGAGCACGAAGTCGTCGGGCACCACGCCGCCGAGGTTCAGCAAGTAGGCAGTGACGGCGTAGACCTCCTCGGTCGCCAGCGACTTCGGGTTGTCCCAGGGCATGGCCCGGTTGATGTAGTCCCACAGCGTCGACAGGTGGGCCGCCTTCATCAACGTGGTGCGGCCGGGGAAGCTCGAGTCGGTCAGGCGCGCGACGCGACCGGCCTCGACATCGGCCTGGGTGGTGCCGCCGACCAGCGGATTGAACACCTCGCCGGATTCGCCGAAGATGCCGTGGCAGGACGCGCACTTGCTCTCCCAGACCCCCTGGCCCCTGGCGACCGAACCCGATCCCTTGGGCAGTCCCTTGAAGTCCGGCCGCACGTCGATGTCCCAGGCGGCGATCTCCCCGGCCGTGGCGGGGCGCCCGATGCCGTCATAGACCGTCCCCTGCGCCAGCGAGGCGCCGCTGACCGTCAGTGCGGCGAGCACCGCGAGTTCACGCCAGCTGGACATTGCGCACCTCGCCGCTCTCTTCCACCAGCCAGGTCTGGATGGCGTTGTTGTGATAGATCGAGCGCGAGCCGCGCACCGCCCGCAGCTGCGAATAGTTCGACTGCACGTGGCCGGTCTCGTCGGTGGCGCGGCTCATCACCAGCGCCGGCTTGCCGTCCCAGGTCCAGTCGATGTTGAAGCGCGTCAAGCACTTGCTCATCGCCATGCCCTCGAGTCGCGCCTGACGCCAGTTGCGCCCGCCGTCGACCGAGACATCGACCTTCTTCACCTTGCCCCGCCCCGACCACGCGAGGCCCGACACGTTGTAGTAGCCCTTGTCGAGCAGCACCTGGCCACCCGAGGGCGTCGTGACCACGCTCTTGACCTCCTGGAGCGAGCTGTACTGCCGGTGCAGGCCGCCGGGCATGAGGTCGATGTAGTGGATCACCTCGTCCTTCGCGCCGTAGGGCTGGTCTCCGAGCTCGATGCGCCGCAGGTACTTGACCCAGCTCACGCCCTGGACGCCAGGCACCACCAGGCGCAGCGGGTAGCCATTCTCCGGTCGCAGCATCTCGCCGTTCTGCCCATACGCCACCAGCACCTCGCCGCTGTCGATCAGCGAGCGGGGGATGGTGCGCGTCATCGACGATCCGTCGGCGCCTTCGGCCAGCACGAAGCGGCCGCGCTTCCAGTCGGCACCGCACAGGTCGAGCAGGATCTTCAACGGCACGCCGGTGAACTCGCTGCACGAGATCATTCCGTGGCTGTACTGGCAGGTCGGCACCGCGACGTTGCCCCACTCCATACCGGTGTTGGCGCCGCATTCGATGAAGTGGAACCGGCTCACCGATGGCAGCCGCATGATCTCGTCGAGCGTGAAGACCATCGGCTTGCGCAGCATCTTCTCGTCCGAGCCGTTGACCATCAGCCGGTGCTTGGACGGGTCGATGTCCCACCAGCTGGTGGTGGCGCTCGAAATGGAGGCCGCTCGGCGTGACGATGCCGAACAGGCTCTGCAGCGGCGCGAACGACACCGAGGCCTGCGCCGTCTGCGTGAGTCCCGGGCTCCGGCGGCGCTGCACGTTGGCCTCGAACCTCGAGGGCCTGCCGTAGCCGTCGGTGGCGACCGGCTGGCCCAGACCTCGGCTGTGCGCCGGCAACGTGAGGATGTTCGGATCGCCGTCGCCGGCCACCGGGTTGGACTGCGAGGTCGCCAATGGCGTCGCCAAGCCCGCGGCCGCGGCGGCGAACGCACCGCGGATGAAGTCACGGCGCCCGGCCTTGGCCTCGGCGAACACGCGGCGAATGCCTTCGCGGTCCAGGAAATTCTCGGGCGCCTTGAGCAGGCGACCGGAGCCGTTCGGGTCTCGAATCACGTTGTCTCCTTGCGGATGCGGCAGGGCCTGCGTTGCGGATCAGTCCAGGCCATCCCGGATCGCGATGTCGATACAGACCTCGCGACAGATGGCCGACACGCCGGTGTGGCTGATGCGGTAGTGCACCTGGGCCCCGTCGCGACGCCTCGCGACGACGCCGGCGCGGTACAGCACCGACAGGTGCTGCGACATGTTGGATTGCGTCGCCCCGATGCGTTCCTGCAGCTGCCCCACATTGAGCTCGCCGCGACACAGCTCACCGACGATGCGCAGCCGCAGCGGCGACGACAGCAGGCCGAACAGCTCGGCCGCCCTCTCGAACACCTGCGCGGCATCGGTTGCATGGGACGGAAGATTCGTATGCATTTATTTGAATATCTGCAACAACAAATATATAGATCGACAGGACCGCATCCATCCGGACTTACGCGGAGACCGGCCACGCGCCATGCCGCCCCGGCCCGACAAGGCGGCGCGGACGCGCTGCGGTCACAATGTCCGCCCGTCGCCCTCCAGCGCTCCTCCCTGCTTCCGCCCCTTCGCCATGAACCTGCCCCTCGCCCCGGACACAGCGACCCACTTCGTGGTGTGGGGAGCCCTGCTCATCGGGCTGGTACTCGGCGCGGCCGGACAGGCCTCACGCTTCTGCGTGCGCGGCGCGATCGCCGACTGGTTCATCTACGGCGGGCGCTCGCGGATGATGGTGTGGGTGCTGGTGGTCGTGGTGGCCGCTCTCGGTTCCCAGGCGGTCATCGGCCTCACGTCGTTCCAGCCCGAACGCACGATCGCCTGGAGCGACCGCTTCCTCTGGTCGTCCTACCTCGCCGGCGGGCTGTTGTTCGGGTACGGCATGGTGCTCGCGGCCGGGTGTCCGCAACGCAGCCTAGTCAAGGCGGGAACCGGCAACCTGCGAGCCATCGTGACATTGCTGGTCGCGGCGGTGACCGCGCAGATGACGCTGCGCGGCGTGTTCGCCGAGGGCCGCGTGAGGACCGTGGACGCCTGGGGCCTGCAGTTGTCCGGCCCGCAGGATCTGGGTTCGCTGCTGGCCGCCTGGGTGCCCGCCTCGGCCGGCGCGCTGCGCACCGGCGTGCTGCTGCTGCTGGTGACCCTGGCCGCCGCGTGGCTGTGGCGGCGCCGGGCCGACCTGACGCTGCTGGACTGGAGCGCGGGCGTGGTGATCGGGCTGCTGGTTCCCGCCGCGTGGCTGCTCACCGGCTCATCGGTTTCCTGCCCGAGCACCCGGACACGCTGGAGCCCGCCTGGCAGGGAACGCAATCGCGACGGCCAGAGGCGCTGACCTTCATCGCTCCGATCGCGCATGGGCTGGACCTGCTCACCTACTGGACGGACAAGAACGCACGGCTGAGCTTCGGCGTCATGCTGACCGCGGGGGTCCTGCTCGGCAGCCACCTGTCGGCGCGCGCGCGCGGCGAGTTCCGGCTGGAGTCCTTCAGCAACGCCGCCGAGTTGCGGGACCACCTGCTGGGTGGCGTGCTGATGGGCGTCGGCGGGGTGACCGCGATGGGCTGCTCCGTAGGACAGGGCGTGACCGGGCTGGCCATGCTGTCGGCCGGCGCGGTGCTGGCCGTGACCGGGATCGCTGCCGGCGCGCTGCTCGCGCTGAAGGCGCAGGTCCGACGGGCCGACGCTGCCGCCGGCTGATCGCCTCGCCCGGCGGGTCGGAGGGTTCGCTACGTTCGTTGTAACGCCAGTAAGTACGTCGTTTCGATGCCATCGAGTGCGCCACTCCCCGACGATTCCCCCGATCCCGCCCGGTGTCTGGCCAAGAACACTGCGCAGATGACGATGCTGTCGCGCTGAGCAATCTGCGGATGGCTCGGCGGCAAGTGCTCGAGGCCCAGGGGTGAGAGCGCCAGCGATGCGGCGCAGGGTCATCAAAGGGGCCAAACTCACATCCCGCAGGCCGCCCAACCCGCTCAACAGGACAGTCAGGGCCGGATCACGGCATGCCAGCCTGAGTGCAGCTCCGATGCGCCCAAACGGCAAGGTCTTTCAGACAGTCCTTAGATCGGAAGCCTGGGGCCTCGGCGAACATCTCCTGCCGGCGATTGCGAATGCATCGCACGCCAAACTTCGGCCAGTCGACGAATCGCTTCATTGCTCGTCTCCGTCGGCACGGTGAAGGGCAAGCGAACGAAACGCTCGAATGCATCGTCTATTCCAAACCTCGGGCCAGCTGAAAGAAGGACTCCTGCGTGGCCTGCCGCACTGACGAAGCGCGACGAGATTCGCTCTTGTAGATCGACCCAAAGGCTAAGTCCGCCGAGCGCCCTCGTCGGACGCCATTCAGGAATGTGGTTGTTCAGCTGAGAGACCATCTCGTCGCGCGCGGTGCGAAGCACTTGTCGGCGATGCGCGACCACTTCGTGCAACCGGGGGAACAGTGAGGCGACGATCAGCTGCTCGAGGATCGGACTCGACATGTCGAGCGGAGGACGAAGACCCGCCACCTTGCGAATGACGGCAGCCGGGGCGCGCAGCCACCCGACGCGTATTCCGCCCCAAAAGATCTTGCTCGCCGATCCAATCGTCACGATGGGCGTCGCTTCGTCGGAGCCGTAGACGCCCGTCGGTTCCGGTGCGTCGTGTTCGATGCCGAGTTCAACAAGTGTCTCGTCGATGATCAGGGGCGTCCGCGTTCGATGTGCTGCAAGGACAAGCTGCTTGCGGTCCGCGGGAGACATGCAGAGGCCGGTCGGGTTGTGAAAGTCCGGAACGAAATAGCCCAGTTGCGCTCCGGAATCTCGCATGGTGGACGCGATCAGGTCGAGGTCCCACTTCCCTTCGTTGAAGGGCACCGGAACCGGACGGGCGCCCCGCTGACGGATGGCGTCGAGGGCATTGGGGTAAGTCGGGTGCTCAACAATGACCTTTGACCCGTGGTCCGCGAAAGCCATGATGGCGAGGCTGAGCGCCTGTTGGGCGCCACTCGTTATCAACACCTGCCTGCATGGGTGGGAAGGCCTCGTGCCGAGAACCGTGCGGCGACGACCTCCCTCAGCTTGGGCAACCCGAGCAGGTTGTAGCCGTGTCCGCGCAGGTGAATTGAAAGCTGGCTGGTGGCCTCGGCCATCGCGGAATGGAACACCTCCACGGGCGCGCTCAGAGCGGCATGGGAAAGATCCAGCTCACTTCTTGCTGCACCTGGAAGCCAAGGCGCAGTCGCTTTGGAGTCCACGTCCTCAGGCAGTGCAATCCATGTCCCGGAGCCTTGTTGGCTTTGCAGGAATCCGCACTGCCTCAGAAGGTCATACGCGGCCGCTACGGTGGTTCTGCTGATGGCCAGCTCCGCTGCCAGCGAACGTTCGCTAGGTAGGCGGGTCATCACGGGAAGTCGGCCGTCCAGGACCATCAGCCGCGTTTGCTCCGCCAGCGTCGAGGCGAGGTTTCCACGAATCCCTTGGCGCCATTGGCCCAGATGCCTGGCAAAGCCTTGACTGCTCACGCGGCGATCGATTTGCATATGCTTGATCCACTATCAGGCGATTGGCCATTTCCGTCGCCGCCATCCAGATCCAATATAGCGGAATTGAGCGGCTTCATTCAATCCACTTCGAGCGAAGTGGATCACCAAGACGCTCACCCTTGGTTTGCCGATTGGTGCAATGGAGAGCGTATGAATCAGCTTGCTGCGGTCGAAGGTTCTGGCCTGCATCGTGTGCTCGTTCTTCACGGATGGGCACTCGACAGCGGGGTATGGCTGGCGAGCCGCGCTTTGACCGACCAGGCGCAGTTCTGCTACGCGTACTTCGATTTCCCGGGCTATGGAGTGAATCGACGCCAAGCGCCGGCTGCAAGCCTGGACGATATGGCCGCTGCCGCGCTTGCGGCGGCCGATAGCCTCGGGTGGAGTTCGTTTTCGGTCGTGGGTCATTCGATGGGCGGCGCCACGGCCATGCGGGTCGCGACGATGGCGCCCCAGCGCGTCCGCTCGGTGGTCGCGGTCACCCCAGCGTCGCCCGGAGGGACGCCACTCGACGCAGATGCCTATGCCCACTTCCAAAGCGCATGGGCTGACCCGGCGACACGCATCGTCAAGGCGCTCTCGCCGGGCATTGCACCGGTCGACCTGCGCAACCTTTCAGTGCGCAACCGCGCCACGATGAACCAAGTCGTCTGGGACGCGTACCTCGCGAACTGGACCTCTGCCAATTTTCTGACCGAGTTGAAGAACTACGACGGCCCCGTCGAGTTGCTGTACGGAGAAGACGACCCGTTCGTCACGCCGGCTTACCTGTCCTCAACGATCGCCGCGCTGCCCCGGCACAACTTGCGTTGCATCGCCAAGGCAGGTCACTACCCCATGGTCGAGCAACCCGCCTCGACCGTCGGCTTATGGGAAGCGGCGCTGGCCACGTCAGCACGCTGACCTTCACTGACTCAAGGAGACGTACGAATGCCAGTTGATGCACACGCACAAGGACTGCTGGATGCCCTCAAGGCGCAGGGCCTCAAGTCGTTCGAACAGATGACCATCGCCGAGGCGCGCGGCGCGATCGAGACGTTCGTGGGCCTGCAGGCTCCGCCAGAGGAGGTGAAGCAAGTCCACGATCTGACGGTGAAGGGGCCTGCAGGTGAGCTCCAGTACCGGATCTTCGTTCCCGCTGGTCCGACACCTATGCCGGTTCTCGTGTACTTCCACGGGGGCGGCTGGGTCGGTGGGAGTCTCGCGGTGGTGGACGAACCCTGCCGGGCGATCGCGAACCGTTGCGGCGCCGTGGTCATTGCCGCGAGCTACCGACTTTCACCGGAAGCCCGGTTCCCCGCGGCGACGGACGACGCGTACGCCGCAGTCCAATGGGCCAGCGCCAACGCCGCGACCTACGGCGGTGATGCGAGCCGTCTGGGCGTCATGGGCGACAGCGCCGGCGCCAATCTCGCGGCGGTCGTGTCGATGATGGCGCGTGATCGCAAGGGGCCGGCCATCAAGGCTCAGATCCTGACCTATCCCGTGATCCAGCGCGATGGCGACTTCGCCTCCCGCAAAGCCAATGAAGAGGGGTATCTGCTGACGTCGGCGGGTGTCGCGTGGTTCTGGAAGCAGTACCTGGCGAGCGATGCGGACGCGGTCAACCCGTACGCATCGCCCATCATGGCCAAGGACCTGACCGGCCTGCCCCCTGCACTGGTGATGACCGCCGAATTCGACCCCGCGCGCGACGAAGGCGAGGCCTACGGCAAGGCGCTGGCCAAGGCGGGGGTTCCTGTGACGGTCCGCAGGTTCGACGGCCTGATCCACGGCGTCTTCTGGATGTCCGGCGCGGTTCCTCGCGGCGCCGAATTGCAGCAGGCGATCGTGCAGTTCGTTTCCAAGCAGTTGAAGTAACCCACACACCCACAGGCCTCCTGAATGAACACCTATGCCGTTCTCTGGACCTACACCGCCGATGCGGAGAAGGTCGCTCGCCACAAAGACAGCCACATGCAGTACATCAAAAGCCTGGCAGCGGGAGGCGCAATTGTTGAAGGGGGAGCCTGGCGTGACGGCTCGGGCGCATTGATCATCTTCCGCGCGAGTGATCGCGAACAGATCAGGGGCTACCTGGACGCCGATCCATTCACGACCGAAGGCGTGATCGTCGCAACTCAGATCCACGAATGGGTCGCGGCGATCGGGCCGATCGCCAGGATCTGACCAGCCTGGAGACCCTCGAGGCCAAGGGGCTCACCGAGAGCGCTTGCCGCTTCAAGCCATGAGGGCCGTCGTGCTCGACGACGCCGGACGCTGCGTGCGCGACGACGCCGTCGATGATGCCGGCGTGCTGGCGATCGAACTTGGCCACCGACGAGATCGTGCCGATCCACGGTGCGATGGAGGCGCTGAACCTCTTCCTCAACGCCGTGACACGGCCGGGTGATGCGGTGGTGGTCGAGTCGACGACCTTCTACATCGCGCTGCGGCGCGTGGTCTGCTGGTTGGGATGCCCCCTGCCGTATCTCATTAACGACTGCCCACAGAAGGCCCTTCAGCACCGCAGCCGGTACTACTGATCTCTCACAGTCCGCTTCTCCGCTGTAATCCTGTCCTGTGTGGCCCCTGGCTGCGGTTGCCGCGCCATGGCATCGAGTTGCGCGGCCCGAGCGGCAAGGCTGCTGCACTGCGATTGATTCGACTGCTGTGACTGCTGTGACTGCTGCGAGTGCCGAACGGTCACTTGTGGTGCGGGCGCAGTGAGCTTTGCGGCCTCCGCTCGAGCCTGCTCACCAAGTTGTACCTTCTGCTCCCATGCCTGAGCGGCGAGCACTAGTGCTGTTCGGGGAGCGTTGCCAAGACGGGAGCGTGGGGAGCGCGCTGCGGGCACTCGGCAAATCGAGGGGGATACGGGGGAAGTGGGCAGGACTCGCTAATCCAATACCCCCGGACATTTTTTGGCCAGACATCCGGGGCTCCGACAGGGCTGCCGAGCGCAGGACGAGACCCCGCGGTACACATGGGCCAAGACTACTCATCACGAGGCTGCGAGCATTTTGGCAACGAGGATCCAGTGCAGGCGTCGCAGACGACTAATGATCGTTAGGCCGTTTCGCCCCAATTCAAAGACTCGGTCAGCCAGTTCCGGGAATCGGGAAGTAATCAACTGTCCGTAGCCGGGTGCCGCCCACACGCGCGCCACATCGGAAAGTTCGAAGTGGAGGTACGCGTACTTCCGCCATTCGCGCTCCATGTAGAAGTTGTCCGGGTCCGATGCGGCCAACTCGGAGTTGAATGGTTTGACGAATGCAAGGAAGTCTTTCTCCAGTAGGGACCTAACCGCACGCAGGGCTTCGTCTTCGTTGGACGGCTGCCGTCCCAAGGTCCTTGCGACAGGCATGCCATCGGGCGGAATCCTTGCCTCATAGTGGTTTCGGAAACCTAGGTAGATCGCGCGCATGTCCTGCAGCAACCCGCGTCCGTTGAGCGCATACTGCCACTCGTCGGAGAACATGGCACGTAGGTGACGGGACGCGCGCCGGCCCTGATGACGAAGTCACGGCGGAAGCCAACGCCGAAGCGGCCGTACTTCGACACGTGCACTCCCAGAGAGCTATCGGGAATGTCGGCAAAGCACGTCACCGTGGGCACGATCAACTCCTCCGTGTCGAGCCGCTTGCTCGGGTCGATCACATGGCTGACCTTGTCGGCCTCCTTGGTGTGCGGCGCATACGAAACCTGGCCCGACTCAAGGACCAATGCCAGCTTCCTGAAGTTCTCGTTGTGATCGTTCGGCGATGCACGCCCTACGAAGTGGGCTAGGACATCGGTGGTGTACGGAGAGTGCATGCAACAACTCTACGGGAGGACCAGCCGCGCCTTCTCGCGACAAAGCCTGCCCACGTCGTCCAATACGGCCAGTCATTCCGTACGAAGCACGCCCTGGCGCAGCCACTCGACGGCGGCTGCCTCGGGGCTCATCTGTCGGAGCCGGCGGTCGGCCTGAAGCTCTTTTGCTGTGTCTTCAAGGTCTGCTGTGGGGATGGTTGGCCACTGGCGCCGCAGGCGGTCTGCGCAGCGTTGCAGCCACTCGGATGCGGTTAGGGTGTCCATTGCGAAGCTGGATTGATACTGGATGAATACACAGTATGATGCGAACCGAGGTCCGCGGCAAGTTGATCGCCCAGCGCTCGGGGAGGAGACCGCCTTGCTACAGCTTTTCGGAATAGTCGATACAGGCGCCGACGGGGACAAAGCCGAGGCAATGCTTTGTCGAGATTCAGATCGGCCGGACGAACTGATGGTTCATTGGTGGGGAAAGACCCCAGAGGATCGCTCCGCAGTCTTAGCCGAAGTCACAGAGGCTGAAGGCGAAATGCAGCTCAAGCCGAAGCTGTGGTTTCGGAGCGCGCAAAATGGTGAACTGTTTCTGCCTCCCACCTTGAACGAAGAGGAAGAGAAATGGATCCAGACGACGCGGGGCA
This sequence comes from Methylibium sp. T29, assembly GCF_000576205.1. NCBI lineage: Bacteria > Pseudomonadati > Pseudomonadota > Betaproteobacteria > Burkholderiales > Sphaerotilaceae > Methylibium > Methylibium sp. T29. The sequence continues at coordinate 29,443 of NZ_AZND01000021.1, forward strand.
GCCTTCGTGAGGTCGGACCCAATCTGGAAGGGTCGTGGATCGACGCGGAGGGAGTTTCGAGAGAAATCTGGTTTGGCCCACCTCCATAGGCAGCGCGGCAGGCCTGCAATTCGTCGGCTGTTGCTTCGGCCATTTCGGCGAAGGCTGCCTCATCGAGGCCGTCCACCCTCGCGGCATCGTCAGCGCGCAGGACATGCGCCTCCAGGGCTGCGGCCAGCTTGGGCACGAGGTCGGCAGTCAGAGGCCGGAGAGGGGCGGTGAGCTGTCCGCGCAGTACCGCGAACTCCGCTTCGTAGTGGTCCGCGAGGCGACGCGCTTCCCTCTTCGCGTCGGTCTTGTCGGGGAACTGCCGCAGGCTCAGGCCAATGGACGCCTTGCCATAGTGCGCGACCAAGTCGCTGGGAACCTTCTTGCGGAAGTAGTAGACGCGGTCTCGCGTCACCAAATTGGTCTGGTCTCTCACCGTCATCGCCCTGATTATCGGCCCCGGGGGTCACACCTCGGGATCACACTCAGAACGATGGGGATAGGCCGGACAGTGAGGTTTGGTGCGGTTTCCCTTGTGAATCAGTCACTTGGGAAACCGGCCAAATTCTGTTGGCGGAGTCGGAGGGATTCGAACCCTCGATGCAAGTTTTAGCTCACATACTCCCTTAGCAGGGGAGCACCTTCGGCCTCTCGGTCACGACTCCAGCACGGGATGGATTATGCCGCAGGCACGGCGGCCGGCGCGTCGAGGTCGAAGGCCTTGTGCAGCGCGCGCACCGCGAGCTCCATGTACTTCTCGTCGATCACGACGCTGGTCTTGATCTCGGAGGTGGAGATCATCTGGATGTTGATGCCCTCCTCCGACAGCACGCGGAACATGCGGCTGGCCACGCCCACGTGGCTGCGCATGCCGATGCCGACGATGCTGACCTTGCAGATCTTCGGGTCGCCCAGCACCTGGGCCGCGTTGATGACCGGCTGCACGGTGCCCTTCAGCAGTTCCATCGTGCGCGCGTAGTCGTTGCGGTGCACGGTGAAGGAGAAGTCGGTCTTGCCGTCGTGCGAGACGTTCTGGATGATCACGTCGATGTCGATGTTGGCCTCGGCCACCGGGCCGAGGATCTGGAACGCGATGCCCGGCTTGTCGGGTACGCCCATCACGGTGATCTTCGCCTCGTCGCGGTTGAAGGCGATGCCCGACACGACAGCTTGTTCCATGTTCTCGTCTTCCTCAAAGGTGATCAGGGTGCCGGACTTCGCTTCCTCGTCGAGCGGGATGTCCCAGGGCGTGAAGCTCGACAGCACGCGCAGCGGCACGCGGTACTTGCCGGCGAACTCGACCGAGCGGATCTGCAGCACCTTGGAGCCCAGGCTGGCCATCTCCAGCATTTCCTCGAAGCTGATCGCCGACAGGCGCCGGGCTTCGGGCACGACGCGCGGGTCGGTGGTGTAGACGCCGTCGACGTCGGTGTAGATCAGGCACTCGGCGGCCTTCATCGCCGCCGCGACCGCCACCGCCGAGGTGTCCGAGCCGCCACGGCCCAGCGTGGTGATGTGGCCGTCGCCGTCGATGCCCTGGAAGCCGGTGATGACCACCACCTTGCCAGCGGCCAGGTCGGCGCGCACACGCACGTCGTCGATGCTCTCGATGCGCGCCTTGGTGTAGGCGCTGTCGGTGCGGACCGGCACCTGCCAGCCGGTGTAGCTGACGGCCTGCAGGCCTTCGGCCTGCAGCGCGATGGCCAGCAGGCCGACCGAGACCTGCTCGCCGGTGGCGGCGATCATGTCGAGCTCGCGCGCCAGCTGCGGCGTGTGCGATGCGGGCGACAGCTCCTTCGCGAGGCCGAGCAGCCGGTTGGTCTCGCCGCTCATCGCGGAGGGCACGACCACCATCTGGTGGCCGGCGCGCGCCCATTTGGCGACGCGCTTGGCGACATTGCGGATGCGCTCGGTCGAGCCCATCGACGTGCCGCCGTACTTGTGAACGATCAGTGCCATGAGAAAAGCCGCGGCGGGAAAGTCGGTTGGGCGGGGTGCCCGGCGCCGCGAGCCCGGCATTTTAGCCGGCCGGCGCGGCATTCCCGGGTGCTCCGGACCGCTCAGCCCGTCGGCAGCGGTTCCCAGCGCAGCGCGAGCTGCGGCTCGCCGGGCGCGGCCATCGCCCGGGCGTCAACCCCCAGGCCGGGCACGAACAGCAACCGCCCATCACCGCCGTACAGCAGCGGACCGCCACGCGCCCAGGCCGGGACGGCGGCGGCCTGGTACTGCTTCTTGAGGCTTCGCGCCGGCCGACCGGCTTCCCCCTGGAACTGCTCGCCGCCACGTCGCGGCTGCAGGCTCAGCACCGCCAGC
>NZ_AZND01000022.1:0-31521 GCF_000576205.1 Methylibium sp. T29
CCGCCGCGACCGCGGGGGGCCACGGGCGCCGCCACCGGCGCGGCCACAACCGTCGCCACCGGCGCGCTCTTGACGATGCGCACCTTGCCGTCGGCCTCGGTGATCTCCAGTTCGGAGACGTTGGACTCCGACACCAGGTCGATCAGCGTCTTCAGTTTGCGCAGGTCCATGGATTTCTCTCTCCAACGAATGTCGTTATGGTTTCTTCAAACCGGGCCTGCGCGGCGGTGTACCGCGGCAGGGCCACCGCTCAGTTGTGTGTGCCGCCGAGCCGTTCGAGCGCGAACTCCAGCGCCAGGCGGTAGCCGCTGGCGCCCAGACCGACGATCACTCCTTCGGCCAACTCCGAGAAATAGGAATGGTGACGGAAGGCCTCGCGGCGGTGCACGTTCGACAGGTGCACCTCGATGAAGGGCAGGGCCACCGCGGCGAGCGCATCGCGCAACGCGACGCTGGTGTGCGTGAAGGCGGCCGGGTTGATCAGGATGAAGCGGGTGCCGTCGCTGCGCGCCTCCTGTACCCGATCGACCAGTGCGCCCTCGTGGTTGCTCTGGAAGCTCGCCAATCCGAACCCGGCCTCGCCCGCGCGCCGCAGCAGGGCCGCGTCGATCTCGGCCAGCGTGGTGGCGCCGTAGACCGCCGGTTCGCGGCTGCCGAGCAGGTTGAGATTGGGTCCATGAAGGACGAGTATTTCCATCAGATGCGAGTTCGATGCCGGCAGATCCCCCGGCGAAGCCGCGACTTTACGCGCAAACGGGGCGATGGTCGATCACGAAGCGGGCGTGCTCAGCCCAGCTCCCGCGCCCAGGCGGCGAGGTCTTCGTAGCAGGTCTCGCCCAGCTTGCGCTGCACCGGCCGGCCGCTCGCATCGAAGGCCACGGTGAAGGGCAGGCCGCCCTGTTCGTTGCCCAGTTGGCGCGACAGTTCGCTGCCTTCGAAGCCGGCCAGCCCGATCGGAAAACCCAGCTTCAGGCGGCCCAGGAACTCGCGGACCGGGGTCGGCCCGTCGACGGCTAGGCCGACAACTTGCCAGCCTTTGGACTGGAAATCACGATGAAAGCGATCAATTTCCGGCAATTCTCGGACGCAGGGTGCGCACCATGTGGCCCAGAAATTGATCAGCAGCGGCTTGCCGCGCAGGCTCTGCATCGCCAGCGTACCGCCCTCGGGGCGGTCAAAACTCGACGCCCACAGCGCCGTGACGGTCGGGTCGAGCGCCGGTGCCTGCTGCCGCAGCGCCAGCCACACCCCGGCGCCTACGCCGGCCCCCGCTCCCAGGCCGAAGACCAGTCGGCGGCGGCGTGCCGAAGCGATGGGGGGTGGATTCATCAGGCGTCCTTCGTCATCAATTGGCGCAGTGCTGCGGCATCGCCGCGGGCACTGCGGCCGTGGGCGTCGCGCTTGAGCGCGCCGCGGAGGTCGTCGTGGTCCAGGATGCTGAGATGTACCGTGACCGATTCATTCAACGTGGCGCAGGGCTGGGCCAGGCTCAGTACGTCAATGGTGCGCCCGTTCGGGCTCCGGGTGCTGCCGACGTCGTAGCCGATGCCGGCATTGAGCAGCGCGATCTCGGCCGCCTTCGAATCGTCGCAGTAGAGCTGCAGGTGCACGTCGTTCAGCCGGGTGGCGGTGCCGCGCCAGACCGCGCCGCTCAGGTGCGGGCGGAACTCGGCCAGCCGCTCCATCCAGCCAGTGCCACTTCGCGCAGGGCCGCCAGTTCGCGCGGTTGGGTCTCGGCGCAGAACAGTTCGATGTAAGTGCGGACTTCGTATTCAAGCAAGTCGTTGTCGGGCAAGTCTCGCGCCGGCAGGCCACGGTGGCCGAGCAGCTTCAGGGCCCGCTGTTTGGCCGGCCCGTATTCGAGTCCTTCTTCGACGACGAGCCGGGCCGCGGTTGCGGCGATCTCGGCACTGAGCGCGGACGGGGCGGAAGAGGGCATGGCGCGGGTTGGAGCGGAGAGCCGGGGTCCCGGTTCAGGGCAGTTCGACCGCCGACATGCGCGACACGATGGTCGCAGCGCGACCGCTGACATAGGCCGAGCCGGGGCGCTTCTCGAAGCGCTTGGGGGCCGGCAGCATCACGGCCAGACGAGCTGCCTGCATCGCGCTCAGCTGGCCGGCATCGACGCGGAAATAGTGGCGGGACGCAGCCTGCGCGCCGAACACACCTTCGCCCCACTCGACGTTGTTCAGGTAGATCGCCAGGATGCGTTCCTTGTCGAGCAGCGCCTCGAGCATGAAGGTGATGACGAATTCCTGCCCCTTGCGGGCCAGGCTGCGCTCGCCCGACAGGAACAGGTTCTTCGCAAGCTGTTGGCTGATGGTCGAGCCGCCGACGATCTTCGCCACCGGGGCCGGGCGGGGCGGGGCCGACCGGGCGTTGGCCGCCCGCCGCTGCTGCTGGCTCTCGAGCTGTGCCTGCAGCTTCTCGGCGCGTGCCTCGGCGCGCTGGTTGCGCTCCCAGGCCTTCTCGATCGCTTCCCAGTCCACGCCGCCGTGGTCGGTGAAGCTGGCGTCTTCCGATGCGATCACCGCCCGCTTGAGTGTTGCGGCGATGCGCTCGTAGGGTTGCCAGCGCTGAGACCACAGGACCTCGTGGCGCTCGGTCGCCAGGCGCCAGATCTCGCTGCGCTGGAAGGTGGTGGACTCGGGGTCGACGAAACGCATCATCGCGATGCGGAGCACGAACACCCCTTGCAAGGCGATGGCGCTGAGGGCCAGCAGCACCAGCCAGCGGACCAGGCGCTTCATGTGTCGGCCCCTTCGATGACGGCACGCAATTCGGCCAGCACGGCCGGCGTCGGCGGGCGCACGCCGCGCCAGAACCAGAACGACTCTGCCGCCTGCTCGACCAGCATGCCCAGGCCGTCACGGCCGTGTGCGCCGTGCGCCGCCGCCCAGCGCAGAAGCCCTGCGCTGCGGGCCCGTACATCATGTCCAGGGCCAGTGCGCCGGGGCGCAGCACGCGCGCGGCGACCGGCACCGTGGCCCCGGCGAGGCTGGCGGCGGTGGCGTTGACGACGATGTCGTAGCCGTCGCCGCAGTCGTCCAGCGCTGCCGCCTCGAGCGTCACGCCATGCAGCGCCGCCAGCGCCGCATGGCGCTCGACCAGCGTGCGGGCCCTGTCGGGCGAGCGATTCGCCAGCACCAGCCGTTGCGGCCCGGTCTCGAGGAGCGGCCCCAGCACGCCGGCCGCCGCGCCGCCGGCGCCGACCAGCAGCAGTGTGGCGCCTTGCAACGCAACGCCGGCATGGACCGTGATGTCGCGCACCAGCCCGGCGCCGTCGGTGTTGTCGGCCTGCCAGCCTTCGGCATCGAAGCGCAGGGTGTTGGCCGCCTGGGCCAGTGCGGCGCGCGGTGTGAGCTGCGCGGCGAGCGCGACGGCCTCGAACTTGAATGGCACCGTGACGTTGCAGCCGCGCGCCGGCCCGAGCCCGGTGCCGGTCGATGCCGCAAAGGCGCTCACGGTGGCGGCGAAGCCATCGAGCGGGCAAGGCAGCCGGCCGTAGTCGATCGGCTCTCCCGTCAGCGCGGCGAATCGCGCATGAATGAACGGTGAGCGGCTGTGCTCGACCGGGTGGCCGGCGACCGCGTAGCGATCGCGGGCCGCGGCGTCCGCGCGGTCCTTCATTGCGGCGACGACTGCAGGAGCCGCGTCTCGAAGCCCTCGTCTCGCGTGAAGCGGAAGCGCGACACGACGACGATCTGGTCGGCCTGCTTGCGCATCGCGTCGGTGAAGGGGCCGAACGGCGATGCCGCGCGCACGATGGCCTGGGCGCGACGATCGAGCGTGCGCTGGCCCGAGCTCTGGACGATCTCCGTGTCGAGCACCTGGCCGAGCGCGTCGACGGTGACGATCATCGTCAGCTCGCCGTAGAGCTTGCGGCCCTTGTCCTCGGGGAAGTTCAGGGTGCCGCGTTCCTCGATCTTGCGGCGCAGCACGTCGTAGTAGACGGCGTACACCGCCTCGCTGGTCGACGGGCTCACGTAGCGCTTCTTCGGACGGGCATTGGCGTCGTTGATGCGCTTCTCGATCTCGGCCAGCATCTGCAGCATCTGCTGGCGCTGTTCGGCCTGGGCGCGGGCGTCCGGGCTCCCCTCGTCGCGTTGCGGGTCGGGCGGCGGCAGGCGCGCCAGCTCGCGGCGGATCTGCGCCAGCAGCTGCATCTGCTGCTCCTGCAGCGACTGGATCTGCTGGCGCGCGTCTTCCAGCGAATCGCCGACCTCGGTCAGGGCGGACGGTGGCAGCGGCGAGGTGGCGCGGCCGGCCTGGGCCTCGCCGCCGCCCGCCAGCGCGGCCTGTGCGATCGCCTGCGCCTTCAGCGGCGGCTCGGTCGAGCGCGCGTTGACCAGGATGACCTCGAGCGGCGTGTCCTTGAACACGCGGTTGAAGCCTTCCGGATCGACGAAGCGCACCGTCAGCAGCACCGCGTGAACACCGAAGGAGATCAGCAGCGCGACGTGCAGTGCGGTGAGTCGCCGGAGGCGCTCTGCCCAGCGTTGCGGAATCAGCTTCATGCGTCGGGCATCCTAGGCGGCGCCGGAGGGGGCCGGGTCGGCGGCATTGTCGCCATCCTGCAGGTCGATCGCCAGCGCGAGCGGCGCGGCGGCCTCGGCCGCTTCGTCGGCCTCCTCGGCATCGACCGGCGCATCGTCGGCCGGCGTCGCCGGATCGTCGAGCCGGGTGACGAGGCTGGCGTGCAGCTCCAGTGTGAGCAGATCGGTCCCGGTGATGCGCACCCGCACCCGGGCTCCGCGCGGCAGCGACTCGCAGCCGAGGGCCCGGAACACCAGCGGCAGCGTCTCGGCGCGGACCAGCCCGTCCTTCATCACCGCGGCCTCCAGCTCGGTCAGGCCTGCCTGCTCGAGATGACGCATCGTCCAGTAGCGCTCCAGCCCGTTCTGGAACTGGTTGTAGGCCGTGTACGCGGCGTCGAAGCCCGAGATGACCGAGAACAGCTCGGCGTCCTTGGGCTTGAACGGTGCGGCCAGCGCCGCGGTGCGGCCGTGCCGCGCGCAGGCGATGATCTGCCACTGGTTGACCAGGTCCACGTAGCGCCGCAACGGAGAGGTAGCCCAGGTGTACTGCTTGACGCCCATGCCCGCATGTGGCGCCGGCTTGGTGCCCATGCGCACCTTGATGCCCGGGGCCATGCTGGCCTGGCTACGGTAGATGCCCGGCACGCCGCACTCGGCGATCCAGCCGCCCCAGTGGCTGTTGGCGAGGATCATTGCCTCGGCGACGATCAGGTCCAGCGGCGAACCGCGCTTGCGTTCGGTGATGACGACCGTCTCGCTGCCGTCGGGCTCGCCGGCGTTCCCTCCGTCGAGCCTGAAGTTGTAGTCCGGCCGGTTGAAGTTCTCGGGCTTGCCGCGCACCAGCTCGCGCTGCGCCTTCAGATGCCGGGCCAGGCGGAAAGCGAACGAGAGCTCGGGCGCGAAGGCGTAGCCGGCCGGCGCCTCGCCGGTCAGCGAGGCTTCGGTGACCACCGCGTCGAGCTGGTCGTGGCGCAGGTTGGCGGCAATGTGCACCTGCTCGAGCTTCGTTTCCACCGCCTTCACGGCCAGCGACGCCGCATCGAGGCTGAAGTACACCGACACCGCCGGGCAGTCGCGCCCTTCGAGCAGCGTGTAGCTCTGCACCACCTCGTCGGGCAGCATGGTCAGCTTGTGGCCCGGCATGTAGACGGTGGACCAGCGCGTGCGTGCCACCTGGTCGACAGCCGATCCGGGCTGGACCGCCAGGCCCGGCGCGGCGATGTGCACGCCAAACACGACGGTGTCACTGCCCAGCCCCTGCACCGACAAGGCGTCGTCGATCTCGGTGGTGCTCGAATCGTCGATCGAGAAAGCCTGCACCGCGGCCAGCGGCAGATCGTTCTTGATCGGCGGCGCCTGCAGCGGCGGGAAGGCCGTGCCCTTGGGGAAGAACTCGAACAGGAAGCGCTTCCAGTGGAACTGGTAGGGGCTCGTGATCGCGCCGGCGTCCTTCAGCAGGTCGAGCGGCGCCTTGTGCGAACGCTTCGCGGCCTCGACCACGGCCTTGTACTCGGGGCCGTTCTTGTCGGGCTTGAACAGGATGCGGTAGAGCTGCTCGGAGATCGGCGCCGGGCAGTGGCCGCCGGCCAGCTCGACCGCCCAGGACTCGATCTGCGCGGCCTGCTGCGCCTTGCGCTCGATCGCCACCAGGGCCTGCTTCAGGATGTCTTCCGGCGCCTTGCGGAAGCGTCCCTTGCCGCGCCGGTGGAAGTAGTGCGGCGCATCGAACAACCGCAACAGCGTGGCCGCGCGCTGCGGTGCGTCGGGCTGGGCATTGAAGTACTCGCGAGCAATGTCGTCGAAGCCGAACTCCTCGTCCGGCGCGACCTCCCAGATCAGGTCGAGGTCGATCTCGCCCGACAGGCTGTGCGCCTGCGCCAGCAGCTCGGCTGGCGCAGGTTTCGCAAAACGCAGCAGCGCGTTGGCGCTCTTGACCTTGACGCGCTTGCCGGAATCGAGCTCCACCTGCAGCGAGCTCTCGGCCTCGGACATCACACGGCCGGCGAGGAACTTGCCGGCTTCTTCGAACAGGGCGTAGGTATCGGACATATCGGGGCGGATTGTCCCATCCGCCAATGCGCGGTCAGCCCAGGTCGAGAAAGCCCAACAGATCCGGGAGGTGGTCGTCGAAGTCGCTCAGCGCGTGGTCGCCGCCCTCCAGCAGCTTGATGCGGGCGCCGGCGTAGCGGGCCGTCATGTCGCGCCAGTCGAGCACCTCGTCGCCCTTCGCGATGACGGCGAGGTAGCGCGCCGGATCGCGCAGGCGCGGCGGCCGCATCACCCGCAGCTCCTCGACGTGGGCCGCGGTGAACTCGAAGCGCAGGGCCGGGTCGTGCCAGCCGGTCTGCTCGCCGATCTGGCCGGCCAGCGTGTCGGCCGGGTCGACGGCCGGATTGAGCACGACCGCGCGGCAACCGCGCTGCTCGGCCAGCACGGTGGCATAGAAGCCGCCCAGGGAACTGCCGATCGCCGCCATGCGATCGGACGGCCAGTCATGGGTCAGCGAATCGATCAGCGCCTTTGCCGCGGCCGGCGACGGCGGGAGTTGGGGACAGCACCACACCAGGGAGTGGCCCGCGTCCTGCAGCCGGGTGACCTCGGCCGCCACGCGCTGCGCCTTGGCCGAACCGGGCGAGGAGCGGAAGCCATGCAGGTAGAGCAGATGCGACGGCGGCTTCATCGCGCGAGCGCGGCGAGCAGCTTGTCGTGGATGCCGCCAAAGCTGCCGTTGCTCATGCACAGCACGTGATCGCCGCTGCGCGCCGCCTGGACCACGCGCTGGACCAGCGCGTCGATCGAGTCGCCGACGACCGCGCGGTCGCCCAGTGGCGCCAGCGCCTCGCCGGCGTTCCAGCCCAGGCCGCCGCTGTGGCAGAAGGCCAGGTCGGCCTCCTCCAGCGCCCACGGCAGCTGGGCCTTCATCGCGCCGAGCTTCATGGTGTTGGACCGCGGCTCGAACACGGCCAGGATGCGCTGCTCGCCGATCCGGCGCCGCAAGCCGTCGATGGTGGTGCGCATGGCCGTCGGGTGGTGGGCGAAATCGTCGTAGACCTTGATGCCGCGGACCTCGCCGCGCAGTTCGAGCCGGCGCTTCACGTTCGCGAAGCCGGCCAGCGCGCGGGCTGCGTCGGCCGGCGCGACGCCGACGTGCTCCGCTGCGGCGATCGCGGCCAGCGCATTGAGCTGGTTGTGCTCACCCAGCAGCGCCCACTCCACGCGACCGACCTGCACGCCCGACTTCAGCACGTCGAAGCTGTGCGGCTCGCCGCGGGCCCGGAAGCCGGGCACGTCGCCGCGCACGCCGAAGCGCTGAACGTCGCTCCAGCAGCCGCGCCCGAGCACGCGCGCCAGGCTCTCCTCGCGCGCGTTGACGATCACGCGTCCACTGGTCGGCACCGTGCGCAGCAGGTGGTGGAACTGGGTTTCGATGGCCGCCAGGTCCGCGAAGATGTCGGCGTGGTCGAACTCCAGGTTGTTCAGGACCGCGGTGCGCGGCCGGTAGTGCACGAACTTGCTGCGCTTGTCGAAGAACGCGGTGTCGTATTCGTCGGCTTCGATCACGAAGGGCTGGCCCTCGCCCAGCCGTGCGCTGACCTCGAAGTTCTGCGGCACGCCGCCGACCAGGAAGCCGGGCCGGCGCTCGTTGTTCTCCAGGATCCAGGCCAGCATCGAGGTTGTGGTGGTCTTGCCGTGCGTGCCGGCGACCGCCAGCACATGTCGCCCCTGCAGCACGTGCTCGGCCAGCCATTGCGGTCCGCTGGTGTAGGGCAGGCCGGCGTCGAGGATCGCCTCCATCAGCGCGTTGCCGCGCGAGACCACGTTGCCGATCACGTACAGGTCGGGCTTCAGCGCGAGCTGCTGCACGTCCCAGCCCTCGATCAGCTCGATGCCCAGCGCGCGGAGCTGGTCGCTCATCGGCGGGTAGACGTTGGCATCGCAGCCGGTGACCCGGTGCCCGGCCTCGCGAGCCAGTGCGGCCAGGCCGCCCATGAAGGTGCCGCAGATGCCGAGGATGTGAATGTGCATGGCCGATCATTCTAGGGACGCGGGTTGCCGCGGCGACCGCCGAGACTGCTACCTTCTGCGACATGGAAGCACAAGCCGTTCCACTCGTGCTGCCGGCCTGGACCGGGCTGGCCCAGCACCCCTGGCTGTACCCGGCGCTCGAGGCCGTGCACCTGTGCGGCATCGCGCTGCTGTTCGGCAGCCTTGTGGTGTTCGAGCTGCGCCTGTGGGGCGCCGCGCCGGCCCTGAGCGTGCCGGCGCTGGCGCGGCTCGCGCTGCCGGTCACGCTGCTGGGCTTCGGCGTGGCGGCCGTGTCCGGTGCGCTGATGTTCAGCAGCCAGCCGGGCGACCTGCTGGCGAACCGCTCCTTCACGCTGAAGATGGCGCTGCTGCTGGCGGCCGGCAGCAATGCGGCGATCTTCCATGCCCGTGGCAGCCTGCACCGGTTCGATGTCTGGGCGCGCGCGCAGACCGTGCTGTCGCTGGGGCTATGGATCGCCGTCATCATCTGCGGTCGCTGGATCGCCTACGCCTGAGGCCGGAAAGGAGAAGCCGATGAAACGTCGCCACCTGATGCTCGCCGCGTGCGCCGGCGCGGTGCTGCCGCTGCGGGGGCAGGCCCACCATGCTGGAGCCGCTTCGACCAGGGCCGCCCGATCTACCTCGAGGGGCGCTCGGTCCGGGTCGCTTGGCGCAACCCGCACGTGGAACTCGACCTGGAGGTGGCGTCCGACCTGCGCCTGCCTGCCGACTTGGCAAAGCGCCCGCTGCCCGCGCAGAGCGCCCAGGTCGACGGGCCCGGGCTGCTGGCCGCGGCGGTGCTGCCGACGCGCAAGGACCGGCTGTGGCATGTGGAACTCGCACCGCTGACGCGCATGGAGGCCTGGAAGGTCGCCGAAATCCGACCCGGTACGTCACTGGCCCTGCTGGGCTTTACCTTCGGTGGCGAACAGGGCGAGGCCGTGCTGCGGGCCGAGTACCTGTTCGTGGCCGGGCAGGCCTACGGCCTGCGGTCGTCGCCGGCCTGATTACGAACTGGCGAACTCAGGCCTGCAGGGTCTGTCGAGCGAACCACTCCTGGCCCGCGGCCAGCGGCACGGGCTGGCCGATGCAGGCGGTCTCGATGCACAGCATCTGCAGCCAGTCGTCGTCGGGCAGGTCGGCCATCGCTGCCGCCTTCTCGGCGCCGGGGTTCCAGAGCACGCGGTCCGGGAAGCCTTCCGCGCTGATGGAGACGCGCCGCTGCGGCGCCTGCAGCACCACCGGCGACGCGACGTTCCAGTAGATGCGATCGATTTCGCCGACGATCGCCTGCGGCTCGATCTCCTGGCGGTGTGTTGTGCCGCGCAGGCTGTCCTCGAAGTCACCGCCCAGCAGCCCCGAGACGCGGGCCTCGCGCACGTCGTCGCAGCGCAGGTAGGTGTGCAGCGCGGCGGTGAACTCGAAGGCCCGATCGCCGGTGTTCAGCACGGCCAGTTCCATCTCCAGCGCGCGACCCGACAGGCTGACGGTCAGTTCGGCCTCGAACGCGTGGGGCCACACCGCGCGGGTGGCGTCGGTATCGGTCAGGCTCAGCACCGCCTGGGTGTGCTGGCGCTGCGGGCCGTACTCGACCAGCGTCCACGCGCGATCGCGTGCGAACCCATGGCGCGGCAAGGGCCCGCGGCGTTCGAACTGCGGAAAGATCACCGGGATGCCGCCCCGCACTGCCTGGCCGGGGCCGGCCTGCGCCCGTGGTGAGAGATAGAGCTGCTCCGGCAGGCCCGCAGGTCGCCACGACACCACATGGGCACCGTGCAGCAGCACCGTCGCCTCGGCGCCGTCCGCGGTCCGCAGGACCACAGCCGCCTGGCCGAGCACCTCGGTCATCGCCATGCGGGCCCGGCCGCGATCAGGCCGCTGCCAGCGTGGCGCGGGCCGCGGCGAGCGTCGCCTCGATGTCGGCCGGCGTGTGCGCGGCGCTGACGAAGCCGGCTTCGTAGAGAGCCGGCGCCAGATACACGCCGCGGTCGAGCATGCCGTGGAAATAGCGGTTGAAGCGCTCGCCGTCGGTGGCCATCACCTCGACATAGTTCTGCGGCAGCGCGGCTTGCGCCGTCTTCGGGAAAAAGAAGCCGAACATGCCGCCCTCGCAGTCGCCCACCATCGGCACGCCAGCCGCAGTGGCCGCGCGCAGCAGTCCGTCGAGCAGGTCGCGCGTGCCCGCTGCCAGCGATTCGAAGAAGCCCGGCTTCTGGATCTCGCGCAGCGTGGCCAGGCCGCACGCGGTGGCGACCGGGTTGCCGCTCAGCGTGCCGGCCTGGTAGACCGGGCCGAGCGGTGCGAGCTGTTCCATGATGGCGCGCGGCCCGGCGAAAGCCGCGAGCGGCATGCCGCCGCCGATGACCTTGCCGAACACGCTGAGGTCGGGCTTGAAGCCGGGAATCGCCTTCGCATACAGGCTCTGGGCGCCGCCGAGCGCGACGCGAAAGCCCGTCATCACTTCGTCGAACACCAGCAGCGCCCCGTGCTGCGTGCACAGCTCGCGCAGCCGCTTCATGAACGGGAGGCCGGCCCGTACGAAATTCATGTTGCCGGCGATCGGCTCGATCATCACGCAGGCGATCTCGGCGCCGTGCGCACTGAAGGCCGCCTCGAGGCCCGTCACGTCGTTGTAGGTCAACACCAGCGTGTGCTGCACCACCTCGGGAGGCACGCCGGCCGAGGTGGGGTGGCCGAAGGTCGCGAGCCCCGAGCCGGCCTTCACCAGAAGCGCGTCGGCATGGCCGTGGTAGCAGCCCTCGAACTTGACAATCTTCGAGCGCCCAGTCGCGCCGCGCGCCAGCCGCAACGCGCTCATCGCCGCCTCGGTGCCCGAGCTGACCAGGCGCACCTGCTCGGCACTGGGGACCAGTTTCAGGATCTCCTCGGCCAGTTCCACCTCGCGCTCCGTCGGGGCGCCGAAGCTGAAGCCCTCGGTTGCTGCCTTCTGCACGGCCTCCAGCACGGCGGGGTGGCCGTGACCGAGGATCATCGGTCCCCAGGAGCCGATGTAGTCGATGTAGCGCTTGCCGTCGGCGTCCCACAGGTAGGCGCCGTCGGCCCGGGCGATGAAACGCGGCGTACCGCCGACTGCGCGGAAGGCGCGGACCGGCGAGTTCACGCCCCCGGGGATGCTGCGGCGGGCCCGTTCGAACAGGCTGGCATTGCGCGAGTCGGCCATCGTGGAGTTGCTTTGATCAGTGGATGCGGCGCGGCCCGCGCTCGGCGGACGGCAGTTCGTCGGTGGCAGGCTCGCCCATCAGTCCTTCTTCCTCGGCGCCGGGCTCGGCTTCCGGCAGCGCCCAGAAGAAGCGATCGGGGACCACATTGCCCATGCCGGGGCGGAACCCGGCGTCCAGCGCCTGGTCGAGGAAGCTGAGCGCCTCCGAGACCGCGAGGTGGAGATCCTGGCCGCTTGCCAGCAGCGAGGCCAGTGCGGCGGCCAGGGTTTCGCCGGCTCCGAGGAAGGTGGCGTCGAAGCGCTCGAACTTCTCCCCGGTGATCGCGCCTTGCGGCGACGCCAGCACATTGTCGACCTGGGCCTCGGCCCCGCGGCTGGCGGGCAGGGCGATGCCGGTCACCAGCACGTAGCGGGCGCCGAGCTCGCCCGCGGCGACCGCCAGCTCGCGGGCCGAGGGCGGCCGTTCGGCCTCCCATTCGGGCAACAGGAAGTCGACCAGGGTCTGCTGGTTGCCGACCAGGACCTCGGTGGCCGGCAGGATCAGCTCGCGGTAGGCGTCCTGGTAGGCCTGCTGGTCGTCTTCTTCGAGCCAGGACACGCTGGTCAGGTAGGCGACCAGCGGCACGTCGGGGTAGTCGCTCAGCACTTCGGCCACGCCGGCCACGCCCTCGGCGCTGCCGAGAAAGCCGACCTTCCACGCCGAGATGGTCACGTCCTCGAGGATGCTGCGGGCCTGCTCGACGATGGTGTCGGCCTCGATCTCGTGCGATTCGAAGACCTCGGCGGTATCGCGCATCACGATGGCGGTGACAACGGGCAGGGCGTGTGCGCCCATCGCGGCGATGGTGGAGATGTCGCCGGCCAGCCCGCCGGCACCACTCGGGTCGCTGGCGTTGAAGCTCATCACGCACGCCGGCGGCGCGTCGCTCGCAGCGGGCTCGGTGGGTTCGGTAGCGCTGGGCGCGATCGTGTTCATGAGAGGGTTCGATCAGGGCTTGGAGCCGTGGCCGCGCATGCAGTCACGGAGTTCCAGAAAATGATGAGGAATGTTGCGTATGTGCCCACTAACCCTTGATTTTTTGCCAAAGGCGATCGCTACAATCTTTTGTCATTGTAGTGAGCAGCCAAGACACCGTGAGCGAATCGAAAACCTGGATGTGCCTCATCTGCGGATGGATCTACGACGAGGCCGCCGGGGATCCGGAGCACGGCCTCGCTGCTGGCACCGCCTGGGCCGACGTCCCGATGAACTGGACCTGTCCCGAATGCGGCGCACGCAAGGAGGACTTCGAGATGGTGCAGATCTAGCAACCTGCCGCTGAGGAGCACATCCTTTGAACGAGGCGCTGACGCAAGAAGGACAGGAGGGCGGGGAGGCTGCAACCGCCGAAGCCATCCGCGTGCTCGTCATCGACGACAGCAACACCATCCGGCGCAGCGCCGAGATCTTCCTGAAGCAGGGCGGATACGTGGTCGTGCTGGCCGAGGACGGCTTCGATGCGCTGGCCAAGGTCAATGATCACCAGCCGCATCTCATCTTTTGCGACATCCTGATGCCGCGACTCGATGGCTACCAGACCTGCGCCATCATCAAGCGCAACCCCAAGTTCTCCGGCGTACCGGTGATCATGCTGTCCTCGAAGGACGGCCTGTTCGACAAGGCCCGGGGCCGCATGGTCGGCTCCGAGGACTACCTGACCAAGCCTTTCACCAAAGACCAGTTGCTGCGAGCGGTGGAACAGCACCGCCGCGTTGCGTGATCGTGCCGGGCCTGGCGCAGCAGGCGTGGCGCCCCCGGTTGCCCGCGCAAGTTTGAGGACACCATCATGACGATCGCGAAGATCCTGCTCGTCGACGATTCCAAGACCGAACTGCATTTCCTGTCCGAACTGCTCGTCAAGCGCGGCTATCAGGTGCGCACCGCCGAGAACGGCGAGGAGGCAATGCGTCGGCTCGGCGAGGAGAAGCCCGATCTCATCCTGATGGATGTCGTGATGCCGGGGCAGAACGGGTTTCAGCTCACCCGAGCCATCACGCGGGACGTGCGCTTCACCGATGTCCCGGTGATCATGTGCACCAGCAAGAATCAGGAGACCGACAAGGTCTGGGGCATGCGGCAGGGCGCACGCGACTACGTGGTCAAGCCGGTCGACGCCGACGAGCTGATCGCCAAGATCCGCGCGTTCGACTGAGCCGTCGGTCAATCTCTACCGCAACCGAGTCGCGACTGCATGGCCAAGAAGGAAGCGCTGCGTGAACTGCAGACCCGGCTCGCCGAGCGGCTGCAGGCCGCGCGACTGCAGAAGTCCGAGACGGCCACCTGGCTGGCTGTCGAGTGCGGCGGGCAGGGCCTGTTGCTGCCGCTGGGGCAGGCGAGCGAGATCTTCCCGCTGACGGCGCTGATGCCGGTGCCGCACACCGGTGCCTGGTTTCTGGGTGTGGCCAATCTGCGGGGGCGCCTTCATGGCGTGGTCGATCTGGCGGTCTTCCTGGGCCTGCGCGCGGCGCCGCCCCAGGAGTTCGGCCCCCAGTCGCGACTGATCGCGTTCAATCCGGCGCTGGAAGTCAACTGCGCCTTGCTGGTCGATCGACTGGCCGGCCTGCGCTCGGCCGACCAGTTGCGGGTCGTGCCCGACGAGGCGGCCCATCCGGCCTTCGCCGGTGCTACCTATGCCGACGCCGGTGGCCGGCGCTGGCAGGAGATCGTGCTGGCGGAACTGGCTGGCGAAGAGGCATTCCTGAGGATCGCCCGGTGACCGCTGGCCACAGCGCACCGGGGCACCGCGACCGAATCACCGAGGTGAGCGAGAGGCGTTTATGAGCTTTCTGAACAAGTTCAAGAATCTGGGCCAGCGCAAGTCGCAGGACGATCCTGCAGACGACCTGCCGTTCGACGACGCCTATCCGATGGCCGAGGATCTCGTGGTCGGGGGGCACGACGGCAGTGCCGCGCTCGACACGACGGCGATGTCGCCGCCGCCGGCCTTGCACGACGACTCTTCGATCATTTCCGAATCGGCGCCGTCGGAGTTGGGCGATGGGTTCAGCGAGACGCGCGTCGAGAACAGCGGCGGCCTGGCGGCCGTGGGCGCAGCGCTCCCTCTGATCGGCGGCCTGTCGATCGGCAGCCAGCAACGGGTGCTGGGCGGCATGCTGTTCGTCGGCCTGCTTGGTCTGGTGGTGGTCACCGTTGCCGCGCTGACCTCTGCCGATCGCAGCGCCGGTCAGGTGGCCGCGACCGGCGACGTGCTCATGCAGTCGCAGCGGCTCGCGAAGTCGGTTTCGCAGGCCTGATCGGCAACGATGCGGCTTTCCCCGAGGTGAAGGAGAGCGCCGGCGTCCTGGCCATGGCGTCGCGCGGACTGCAGGGAGGCAACGAGATGGTCAGTGCGGCCCCGGCTGGCGTGCAACCGCTGATCGAGCCACTGATGCCGTTGATCGACAAGGCCGAGAAGAACTCCAACACCGTGCTGGCGCAGCAGCTGACATTGACGCAGGTGGGGAAGGCGCTGCGTGGCATCAACCGGCAGTCGTCCGACCTGCTGGAGATCGCCGAGACGGTGTCGTCGCTGAAACTGCAGCAGGACGCCTCGCCGTCCGAACTGTCGGCCGTGGGGCAGCTGGTGATGCTCACGCAGCGCATCGGCAAGTCGGCCAACGAGTTCCTCACCGTCGAGGGGGTGTCGCCCGAGGCGGTGTTCCTGCTCGGCAAGGATCTGAACTCGTTCAAGGAGATCGCCCAGGGGCTGCTCGACGGCAACGCCGAGCTGCGGCTGCCGGGGACCCGCGACGCCGCGACACGCGAACGCCTGCAGGCGCTGCTGAAGCAGTTCGAGGAGACGCGCACGCTGGCCGGCTCCATCCTGGGCAATCTGCAGGGCCTGGTTGCAGCACGCGAAGCGCAGTCGTCGATCCTGGCCGACAGCGAGCCGTTGCGGGTCGGGTTCCAGGCCGTTCAGGCCCAGTTGCAAGGTCGGACCGGGCTGGGTGCCTTCAACCTGCTGGTGATCGTGGTCTCGGTGCTGCTGGCCCTGGCCGGCATCGCCGGTCTGCTGTATGTCTACCTGCAGGACCAGCGCCAGCGCGCCGCGGTCGCCAACCTGCAGCGCGAGGAAGCGGAACGGCAGGAACAGGAAGCCAAGCGCGTCAACGATGCCAACCAGGCGGCGATTCTGAGGCTGATGAATGAACTGCAGACGGTCGCCGAAGGTGACCTGACGCAGCAGGCCACCGTGACCGAGGACATCACCGGCGCCATCGCCGACTCGGTGAACTACACAGTCGAAGAGCTGCGCACCCTGGTGTCGCAGGTGCAGGGCTCGGTGTCCCGGATGACGGAGACCACGACACAGGTCGAAGCGACGTCCACCGAACTGCTGGCGGCCTCCGACGAACAGCTGCGCGAGATCCGCGAGACCGGCGAATCGGTGCTGCAGATGGCCGGCCGCATCAATGACGTGTCGGCGCAGGCCACGCAGTCGGCCCAGGTCGCGCGGCAGTCGCTGATGGCGGCCGAGTCCGGCCTGCAGGCGGTGCAGAACGCGATCGGCGGCATGAACACGCTGCGCGACCAGATCCAGGACACGTCCAAGCGCATCAAGCGGCTCGGTGAAAGCTCGCAGGAGATCGGCGAGATCACCGAGCTGATCTCCGACATCACCGAGCAGACCAACGTGCTGGCGCTGAACGCCGCCATCCAGGCTGCCTCGGCTGGTGAAGCGGGGCGCGGCTTCTCGGTCGTTGCAGAGGAAGTGCAGCGGCTGGCCGAACGCTCGGGCGACGCGACCAAGCAGATCGCCGCGCTGGTGAAGACCATTCAGACCGACACGCAGGACGCGGTGGCGGCCATGGAGCGGTCGACGCAGGGGGTCGTCGAGGGCGCCAAGCTGTCCGACAACGCCGGTACCGCACTGGGCGAGATCGACCGCGTGTCGCGCCAGCTCGCGGAGCTGATCGAGGCGATCTCGGCCGAAGCCTCTCGCGAGGCACAGTCCGCCAACATCGTGGCGGCCAACATCCAGCACATCTTCGCGGTGACCGAGCAGACCGGCGATGGCACCCGCTCGACCGCGCAACTGGTGCGGGAACTGTCGCGCACGGCCGAAGAGCTGAAGGCCTCGGTCGCGCGGTTCAAGATCGACTGAAGCGGCGCGGCAGCTTCTTCGTCGCACAGCGCAGACCCGTCACCGGACCGAGCAGCGGATGGACAGCCCACACGACACCCTCGACGACGTCAGTGCCTGGCCTGGGTTCAGGAGGAACTGCGCAAGTCGCTCGACACCGCGCACAAGGCGCTTCGCCGCACGCTGAAGGAAACCGAATCCACGTTTGAGTCCGACCTCGACGATGTCGAACCGACTCAGCTGCGCACAGCGCGGCAGCAGATCCACCAGGGCGTCGGCGTGCTCGAACTGGTTGGTCTGCCGGCGGGTGCCGCGCTGCTGCGTGGCAGCGAAGCCGCAGTCCAGCGCTACATCTCCAAGCCCCACAAGCTCGACCTGGCGGCGGTCGAGACCATCGAGCGCGCTTCGTTCGCGCTGCATGATTTCCTGGCGCGCCGACTCGCCGGCAAGCCGGTTTCCTCGGTAGCGCTGTTCCCGCAGTACCGCGCGGTCCAGGAGCTGGCCGGCGCCGAGCGCATCCACCCGGCCGACCTGTGGCCTCAGGACTGGCAATGGCACGTGGTGCCCGCCGAGCCCGGCGTTGCGCCGCGGGGTGCCGATGCGGCCATCGTCGCCGAGTTCGAATCGCAAGTTCTCACGCTGATGCGCAAGCCGGGCGTCGACGTGACGCAGCGCCTGAGCGACCTGAGTGCGGGGCTCGCGGTCGGCTCGGAGCAGTCGCAGACCAGGACCCTGTGGCAGCTGGCGGCCGCCTTTTTCGAGGCGCAGTCCGTCGGGTTGCTGGTGCCCGACGTCTATGCCAAGCGCATGACCTCGCGCCTGCTCGCCCAGCTGCGCAGCCAGCAGCGTGGTGATCTGGCGGCCGGCGAGCGGCTCGCGCGCGACCTGCACTTCTTCTGCACACAGGCTGCAGCGCCCGCCATCGGGGAGGCACCGCGCCTGCAGGCGGTGCGCAGCACCTACCCGGCCACGCGCGAGGCCGTGCCATCCGACTACAACGCCGTCCAGCTAGGCCGCTACGACCCAGCTTGGATCGCACAGGCCCGCAAGCGGGTCGCCACGGCGAAGGATTCCTGGTCGGCAGTGGCGGGGGGCGAAATGCACCGGCTGCCCGGCCTGAACGAGCAGTTCGCGCTGGTGGCCGACTCGCTCAAGCGGCTGGTGCCGAGTGGCGACCAGCTCGGTGATGCCCTGTTGCGTGCAGTCGGCTCGTCCGTACAAGCCGGCACGGTGCCGCCGCCGGCGCTGGCCATGGAGACGGCCACCAGCGTGCTCTATCTCGAGGCCGCGCTCGAGGACGGCGCGTTCGACCAGCCCGAGCAGGCCGAGCGCGTCCAGCGCCTCGCGCAGCGCGTCGACGCAGTGCTCGAAGGCGCAGCGCCCGAGCCCCTCGAGACCTGGATGGAGGAGCTCTACCGTCGGGTGTCCGATCGCCAGACGATGGGTAGCGTGGTCCAGGAGCTGCGCGCGTCGCTGTCCGAATCCGAAAAACTGATCGACCAGTTCTTCCGTGCACCGACCGATCCGGCCGTGCTGATGCCTGTGCCCGCGCAGCTGCAGGCGATGCGTGGCGTGATGTCGGTGCTCGGCCTCGACCAGGCGACCCACGCCGTGCTGCGCATGCGCGACGACGTCGACACCCTGGTGTCGGCGGGCGACCAGGCGCGCCACGAGCAGCCGCTGTTCGAGCGCCTCGCCGGCAATCTCAGCGCGCTGAGCTTCATGATCGACCTGCTGGGCGTGCAGCCGCAGGTGGCGAAGTCGCTGTTCCGCTTCGATGCCGCCAGCGGTCTGCTGAGCTCGCAGCTCGGCCGACACAGTACGCCGCTCGAAGACGCCGCCGCACCGCGGCTCGAGCCGTCGCTGATCGCCCAGGCGCAGACGCTGTCGAGCGCGGCCACCGAAACGATGCCGCTGGCCGAGGTCTCGCGCGAGCTCGAGCGCCTTGCGCTGCAACCGGACGTGGCGGCGCAGCCTGATCTGGTGGCCAGCTTGTCGAGCGCGCAGGCGGCGCTCGACCGGGCCGAGGCACCGTTCGCTCAGCGCGAGACCGAGGCCCGCGTGCGAGAGCAGGTGGTTGGTGCCCTGGCCGAGTTCGTCTCGACGGCGTCCGACCCGATCGGCCTCGATGCCGTACCGGTGTCGAGCCGTATGCCGCTGATGTCGTTGACGCCAGCGGCGCCGGTGCAGCAGACCGGACTCGAGGGCGACGACGAGATGCGCGAGATCTTCCTCGAGGAAGCGCGCGAGGTCCTGGACACCGCGCGCTCGGCACTCGCCGCCTTGAGCGACAGTCCCGGCGATGTGGAGCAGCTCACCACGGTGCGGCGGTCCTTCCACACCTTCAAGGGCAGTTCGCGTATGGTCGGCCTGCGCGAGTTCGGCGAGGCGTCCTGGGCTTGTGAGCAGCTCTACAACGACCTGCTGGCCAGCCAGCAGCCCGCGAGTGACGACCTGCTGCGCACGACCGGCGACGCCCTCGATCACCTGGGCCACTGGGTCGAGGCCATCGCCCGCGGGGACACCGCAGGCTGGCACAGCGCCCCACTGCGCCAGTCCGCCGACGCCATGCGGCTCGAGGGACGTTACCTGAACCTGGCGGTCTCCGGCGCACCGGCGGCCCCGACGGCGCCGTTGCCGGTGCCGCCCGGTTTTGTGCTGCCGCCGGCCAGCGACCTCGATCTGCCGGCCCCCACGGTCTCGGCAACCGAAAGGCCGAAGAGCCCATGCCGGTCCCGGGCCTGGACTTCACCTTCGACCTGGGCGATGCCTTGCCTGCGGCGGAGCCGCCTGCCATTGCCGCGACGGCTTTGCCGACGATCGAAGGCCTGGAGGCTCTCGACTCCGCGCCGGCCTTCGAGCACGCTGCGACCGAGCCGCTGCCGCTCGAGGAGTTGCCGTCGGCCGCGCCGGTCCTGGAGTCCATCACCACCTTCGATCTCGAGGTGCCGGAGCTGGCCGAAGACGTCGTTGCCGATCCGGCCGCCGAAACACCGGCACTGATCGAGCCGCTGCTGCCCAGCGCCGAAGTGTTGCAGTCCCTCGAGCCGTTGCCGGGCGTGATGGCCCGGGAGGACGGCACCCCGGCCGTTCCGTTCGACGACGTTGCGGACTCCGACACCATGCCCTTCGAGTCGGGCGACATCGTGGTCGCCCTGGAGCCGTCGCGTGCGGGCGAGCTGTCGCCCACGGTCGATGGGCCGGTCGAGGGCGCAGAGGATCGCGATGAGTCGACCGACGCGACCACCGTCGGCGAGCCGACCAGCGAGCAGGTCAAGATCGTCGGGCCGCTGCAGATCGGCATCCCGCTGTTCAACATCTACCTGAACGAGGCCGACGAGCTGTCACGTCGACTCGGGACCGAGCTGTCCGAATGGGCGCATGAGTTGCACCGCCCGGTGGGCGAGTCGGCCATCTCGCTGGCGCACTCGTTGGCCGGCAGTTCCGCCACCGTCGGTTTCGGCGACCTGTCGTTGCTGGCGCGGCAGCTCGAGCACGCGCTGGTGCATTCTCAGGCGTTGGGCGGCGGGACCAGCGCCGATGCGCAGCTGTATGTAGATGTCGCCGATGAAGTGCGCCGCCTGCTGCACCAGTTCGCCGCCGGATTCCTCAAGTCGCCCAGCGCGGAGCTGCTCGATCGTCTGGCCTTGCACGAGCTCGACCTCGTGCGGCGTGTCGAGGTGCAAGCCAATGCGCCGCAGGACACTGCATCCGGCGCCGCGATCGAGGTGCCGGGATCCGCAGTGATGGGCATCGAACCCGTCGCCGACGCGCCGGCGGCTCCTGCAGCCATCGTTGACCTGGGGCAGGCCGAGTTCAAGGCTTTGGCGCCGCTGCCCGTCGAGCCGCAGCGGGCCGCTCGCATGGCAGCGCTCGACAGCGACGAGGACATCGACGCTGTCGACGCGGTCGACGCCGACCTGTTCCCGTTCTTCGAGGAAGAGGCGCAGGAGCTGCTGCCCGAGTTGGCGGCCCACCTGCGAGCCTGGACGCAGCAGCCGCACGAGGTGTCGCATGCCGCGGCGGCGATGCGGACCCTGCACACCCTCAAGGGCGGCGCTCGCCTCGCCGGCGCGATGCGCCTGGGCGAACTGGCGCACCGTCTCGAGACCGCGATCGAACATCTGCTGGCGCGCGATGCGGCGAGTGAGCACGAGGTCGATCAACTGCTCGGCCGTGCCGACGGTCTCAATGCGACGTTCGAGGCCTTGTGCCAGCGCGATGCGCAGGCCTATGCGGCCGCGCAGGAGGCCGTGCAGCCGCTGATCGACACACCGGAAGCGCCGGTGGTGACCACCGCCTGGCCGCCGCTCGACGAGAGTGCCGTGCTGGACGCGACCGCGATCGAGCTGCCACCGGGCCTGGCTGAGGAATTGCTCGCAACGCCGGAGCCTGCCGCGGAAGCGTCGGCGGTCCCGCCGGGGCCGGCGATCGACTGGGCACGCTTTGCGCAGGAGGCAGACGTGCCGATGGCAGTGGTGGCCGAGAAGGCCATCCCGCTGGCGTCGGTTGCAGCGGTGCGGGTGCGCACCCAGTTGCTCGATCGCATGGTCAACGAGGCGGGCGAAGTGAGCATCGCCCGAGCACGCCTGGAATCTCAGGTCGGGCAGATCAAGAATTCTCTCGGCGACCTGACCGACAACCTCGAGCGCCTGCGCGGCCAGCTGCGCGACATCGAGTTGCAGGCCGAAACGCAGATGAGCACGCGCATGGAGGCGGCCAAGGCCGCCGCGCAGTCGTTCGACCCGCTGGAGTTCGACCGTTTCACGCGCTTCCAGGAGCTGACGCGGATGATGGCCGAGTCGGTCAACGACGTGGCCACCGTGCAGCGCACCTTGCAACGCACGCTGGAAACGGCGGAGGACGAACTGGCCGCCCAGGCGCGCCTGACCCGCGACCTGCAGGACGACCTGCTGCGCACGCGCATGGTCGAGTTCGAGGGGCTGTCCGACCGCCTCTACCGTGTCGTGCGCCAGGCTGCCAAGGAAACCGGCAAGCAGGTGCGGCTCGACATTGTCGGTGGGTCGATCGAAGTCGACCGCGGCGTGCTGGACCGCATGACCGGTGCCTTCGAGCACCTGCTGCGCAACTGCATCACGCATGGCATCGAGCCACCCGAGCAGCGCGTGGCGGCCGGCAAGGACCCGATCGGGACCGTCGTCGTGTCGCTGCACCAGGAGGGCAATGAAGTCAGCGTGGAGTTCCGCGACGACGGCGCGGGCCTGAATCTGCCGCGGATCCGCGACAAGGCCGCGTCCATGGGACTGATCGACCCTCATGCGCCGCACAGCGATGCGGAGCTCGCGAACCTGATCTTCACGCCTGGCTTCACCACGGCCGAAAAGGTGACCGAGTTGTCCGGCCGTGGCGTCGGCATGGACGTGGTGCGTGCCGAGGTCAACGCGGTCGGCGGCCGGATCGAGACGGCCAGCGCCGCGGGCCAGGGCGCCAGTTTCAGGCTGATCCTGCCGCTCACCACCGCCGTGACCCAGGTCGTGATGTTGCGCAGCGGCAATGCGACGGTGGCGATCCCGGCCACGCTGGTCGAGCTGGTCCGACGCGCCAACACCGACGAGTTGGCCGCGGCCTATGCCTCGGGCAGCTACCCGTACGCCGGCCACTCGCTGCCGTTCTTCTGGCTCGGCGCGCTGCTGCAGCTCAGCCGGCGGGGCACCGAACTGGTGGGCCGCTCGCTGCCGGTCGTCGTCGTGCGTTCGGCGCAGCAGCGCGTTGCGTTGCACGTCGACGAGGTGCTGGGCAATCAGGAAGTCGTGGTCAAGAACCTCGGCCCGCAACTGTCGCGCCTGCCAGGGCTGGCGGGCATGACGCTGCTCGCGTCCGGCGTGGTGTCGTTGATCTACAACCCGGTGGCGCTCGCCACGGTGTACGGTGACGTGGCACGCCAGGCAATGGCGTCGCACGAGGCGAGCGATGTGCCGGACCTGACCGAGGCCACCGCACCGGCCGCGAAGGCGGCGCCGCTGGTGCTGGTGGTCGACGATTCGCTCACGGTGCGGCGCGTCACGCAGCGCCTGCTGGTGCGCGAAGGCTACCGTGTGTTGCTGGCGAAGGACGGCCTCGAAGCGCTCGAGCGCCTGGCGGAAGAGCGCCCGTCGGTGGTGTTGTCCGACATCGAGATGCCACGGATGGATGGCTTCGACCTGGTGCGCAACATCCGCGCCGATGCCCAGCTCGCGGCGCTGCCGGTCATCATGATCACTTCGCGTATCGCCCAAAAGCACCGCGATTACGCATCGCAGCTCGGTGTGAATCACTACCTGGGCAAGCCCTACAGCGAGGAAGAGCTGCTGGCGTTGATCGGCCGCTATTGCACGATGCCGCTGGCAGAGGCCTGAAGGCTCAACCTGCCGGCGCCCCCGAGGCGCCGGCAAAGTCCTGCTGGCGCCAGGCCTCGAACACCGCCACGGCCACCGCGTTCGACAGATTGAGGCTGCGCTGGCCGGCGCGCATCGGCAGCCGCACGCGCTGCGCGGCCGGGAAGCGGTCGCGCAGCGTCGGGTCGAGCCCGCGGGTCTCGCAGCCGAACACCAGCCAATCGCCAGCCTGCCACGGCACTTCGGTCAGCGGTCGGCTGCCCCGGGTCGTGAAGGCGAACAGCCGCTGAGGATCGGGTTGCTCCGCCACAAGCAGTGCCTCCCAGCTCGCGTGGCGTCGTACCGCGGCGTGCTCGTGGTAATCGAGTCCGGCGCGTTGCAGCAGCTTGTCTTCCATCGAGAAGCCCAGCGGCTCCACCAGGTGCAGCGTGCAGCCGGTGTTGGCCGCGAGCCGGATCACGTTGCCGGTGTTCGGTGGGATCTCGGGTTCGACGAGGACGATATGGAACATGGCGAATGGGGAGAGGGCAGATGCATTGTCGGCGCTGCGTCCGGCTCAGTCCGGTGTGCGTGCCACCACCCAGACCTGGACCGAGGCCGCGCCGGCCGCGTACAGCACGCGTGTGAGTTCTGCAGCGGTCGCGCCGGTCGTCATCACGTCATCGACCAGCGCGACGTGGCGGTCACGCAGCGCCGCCAGGGCCAACGGTTCGACGGCAAACGCGCCGCGCAGGTTGGTGAGGCGCGCCGCGCGAGGGAGTGCTGTCTGGTGCGGTGTGTCGCTCGTACGCAGCAGCCACTGCGGTTCGGTGCGGAGGTCCAGTCGGCGCGCCAGCTGCCGGCCCAGCAACGCCGCCTGGTTGTAGCCGCGCTCGCGCAGGCGCGCAGCGGCCAGCGGCACCGGCAACAGCAACTCGACTGGCGGCGACGGTGTGCGCCGCTGCAAGGCGAGCGCCAGGCGTTGCGCCAGTGGCGCGGCCAGGTCGATCGCATCGTGGAACTTGAGCGCGTTCAGCAGGCCATCCCACGGGTAGGCGTAGTCGCAGGCCACGACGGCCCGCGACCAGGGAGGCGGGTTTCGCAGGCAGCTGCCGCAGACGGTCACGCCGTCGGGGCGCTGCAAGGCACAGCGTTCGCAGCGTGGCACGTTCGGTGCGAACCGCGTCAGGCAGTCATCGCAGATGCGCGCCGCCGCGCCCCGCGTGCCCGCATGGCAGACCGCGCAGCGGTTCGGCCAGCGGTCGAACATCGCGCGACCCGCGCGGATCAACTCTCGTGGTGAAGTGGCGCCAGCGAGCATGGTCGACTCAATATACTGCCGCGTCCCATGGACTCCACTCCCCAGCCTGCCGCTTCGACGCCCGGCCCGCAGCCGGCTGCGGTGCAGGCGTACCTGCGGCGCGCGGCACGCATGTCCTCGGCACCCTGGCTGCATGGTGAAATTGCGCGCCGCATGGCCGAGCGGCTGTCCATCGTGAAGGCGACCCCGGCCGTGGTGATCGACTGGTGGTCGGCGCAGGGGGGGGGCGTCCGCCCTGCGCGCGCAGTACCCGCGGGCACGCATCGAGGCGGTGGAGCCGAACGAAGGACTGACGCAGCGCAGTGCGCGCACCGCGCGCCGACCGTGGTGGCCGCCGAAGCGCTGGATGCAGCCGACGATGCCGGTCTGGACCGAGCATGAGGCTCCCAGCGATGCGCGGGCTCAGCTCCTGTGGTCCAACATGATGCTGCACTGGGCTGCCGACCCTGTGCGGCTGTTCGAGCGATGGCGCGAAGCCTTGGCCGTCGATGGCTTCGTGATGTTCTCGTGCTTCGGCCCGGACACCCTGCGCGAACTGCGCGGTCTGTACCGGCGACTGGGTTGGCCCGACGCTGGCCACGCCTTCATCGACATGCACGATCTGGGCGATGCGATGGTGCGTGCCGGCTTCGCCGATCCGGTGATGGACATGGAGCCGCTGACGCTGACCTGGGCCGATGCCTCGACGGCGCTGGCGGAACTGCGAACGCTCGGCGGCAATGCCGCGGCACAGCGCCACGCGGGCCTGCGCACGCCGCGCTGGCGGACCCGGTTGCTGGCGGAACTCGAATCGGTACTCACCGGACCGGATGGGCGACTGCAGCTGAGCTTCGAGATCGTCTACGGCCACGCATTTCGACCGTTGCCGCGTGTCCGGATCGCCGCGGAGACGCGTATCTCGGCTGAGACCTTGCGCAGTCTCGCGCGTGCCGGCGGCAAATCGGCAAGTGATGCTTGAGGCTGTGTCGGGCGCTGGGATAAACTGCGCGCCGGTGTGAAGTGCGGGGGTATGGTCTCCCGAGCTTCCCACACGGTAGGTGATCAGGATCGGTAGCAGCATGTCAGCGCCTTTCGCACCGGACCGGCCCGAGGCACACCTGAAATTCGGTCAGGTCCATGCTGCTCCGGCCGAATCCCGCGGCGGCGCCGCGGTGTCGGTGGAATGGAGCCTCAAGCGCAATTGCTCCTTCTCGCCCGCGCAGTTGCTGTCGGTTTATGCATCGCTGTGCGTGATCTCGTTGGGAATCGCGACATGCTTCTGGTTGGGCGGCGCCACGCTGGTGATGCCGTTCGCGTGGGTGGAGTTGTTTCTGGTCGGTCTGGCCTTGCTGGTGTATGCCAGGCATGCCGCTGACCGGGAACTCATCACTCTGTTGCCGGGGCGTCTGGTCGTGGAGCATCTCAACGGAGGGCGCATCGAGCGTGCCGAGTTCGTTCCGGACTGGGTGCGGGTGGAACCGCGGGACGATGACCGGTCATTGATCGAGTTGTCGGGACAGGGCCGGGTGATCGCGGTCGGGCGCTATGTGCGGCCCGAACTGCGGCGGGCGCTGGCCGAAGAATTTCGCACGGCCCTGCGGCAGATGCCGGGGGGTGGTGGCCGGCGGGCGTCGCGAGCGACACTGCCTGAGACGGTTTTGTTTGGAAGTGAGCACGATGAAGACGATCAACGCCCTTAGCAACGCCGCGAGCGCCCTCCGACGGCAGGCCATGGCGACCGGTCTTGGACTGGCGGCCACGCTGTACACGACGGCGGCTCTGGCCGTCAACGACCTGCCGGGCGGTCCGGCCGTGAATCAGCTCGACCTGCACCCGCCGGTGACGCGCATTGCGGCTGAACAGCAATGGCTGCACTACTTCATGCTCGTGATCTGCATGGTCATCTTCGTCGCCGTGTTCGGCGTCATGTTCTATTCGATCTTCAAGCACCGTCGCTCCAAGGGGGCGAAGCCGGCCAACTTCCACGAATCGACCACGGTCGAGATCATCTGGACCGTCGTGCCGTTCTTCATCGTGATCCTGATGGCGCTGCCCGCCACCAAGGTCGTGGTCGCGATGAAGGACACCACCAACGCCGACCTGACCATCAAGGCCACCGGCTACCAGTGGAAGTGGGGCTACGACTACCTCAAGGGTGAGGGTGAGGGGATCGCCTTCGTCTCCACGCTCGATACCTCGCATCGCCTGATGTCGGACAGCGGCAAGCCCGAACCGACCGACGACTACCTGCTCAAGGTCGACAACCCGCTGGTGGTGCCTGTCGACAAGAAGGTGCGCATCATCACCACTGCCAACGACGTGATCCACGCCTTCATGGTGCCGGCCTTCGGCATCAAGCAGGATGCGATCCCCGGCTTCGTGCGCGACACCTGGTTCCGCGCCGAGAAGACCGGTGACTTCTACGGCCAGTGCGCCGAACTTTGCGGCAAGGAGCACGCCTACATGCCGATCCACGTGAAGGTGCTGTCGCAGGCCGACTACGCGGTGTGGGTGGAAGGCGAGAAGAAGAAGCTGGCCGCCAAAGCCGACGATCCGGCCAAGGTCTGGGAACTGCCCGAACTCGTGGCCCGCGGCGAGAAGGTCTACGCTGCCAACTGCGCTGCCTGCCACCAGGCGAGCGGCAAGGGCGCGGGCGCGATCAAGCCGATCGACGGTGCCGCCGTGGTGCTCGATGCCGACAAGACCAAGCAGATCGCGATCCTGCTCAATGGCCAGAACAATGGTGCGATGCCGGCCTGGAAGCACCTGTCGGACACGGAGATCGCCGCCGTCATCACCTACACCAAGAACCACTGGTCGAACGCGACCGGTCAGATCGTGCAGCCGGCCGACGTGCTCGCCGCTCGCAAGTAAGCCCCGGTTTCGGAAAGAGGATAGCCCCATGAGTGCAGTTCTTGATCATCACGGCGACCACGCGCACGACCACGCGCACGAGCATCCCCACGGCTGGCGGCGTTGGCTGTTCGCTACCAACCACAAGGACATCGGAACGCTGTACCTGCTGTTCTCGCTGACCATGCTGATGATCGGCGGCGTGCTGGCGCTCGGCATCCGTGCCGAGCTGTTCCAGCCCGGTCTGCAGGTGGTGAATCCGGAGCTGTTCAACCAGCTCACCACGATGCACGGCCTGATCATGGTGTTCGGCGCCATCATGCCGGCCTTCGTGGGCTTCGCGAACTGGATGATCCCGCTGCAGGTCGGCGCGGCCGACATGGCCTTCGCGCGGATGAACAACTTCAGCTTCTGGCTGCTGATCCCGGCCGCGCTGATGCTGGTCGGCTCGTTCTTCATGCCGGGCGGCGCCCCGGCCGCCGGCTGGACGCTCTATGCACCGCTGACGCTGCAGATGGGCCCGTCGATGGATGCCGGCATCTTCGCGATGCACATCATGGGCGCGAGCTCGATCATGGGCTCGATCAACATCATCGTCACCATCCTCAACATGCGCGCGCCCGGCATGACGCTGATGAAGATGCCGCTGTTCTGCTGGACGTGGCTGATCACCGCCTACCTGCTGATCGCGGTGATGCCAGTGCTGGCTGGCGCGATCACGATGACGCTGACCGATCGCCACTTCGGTACGAGCTTCTTCAACCCCGCTGGCGGCGGCGACCCGGTGATGTACCAGCACATCTTCTGGTTCTTCGGCCACCCTGAGGTCTACATCATGATCCTGCCGGCGTTCGGCATCGTGAGCGCCATCATCCCGGCCTTCGCCCGCAAGCGCCTGTTCGGCTACACCTCGATGGTGTACGCCACTTCATCGATCGCGATCCTGTCGTTCATCGTCTGGGCGCACCACATGTTCACCACCGGCATGCCGGTGACGGGGCAGCTGTTCTTCATGTACGCGACGATGCTGATCGCCATCCCCACCGGGGTGAAGGTGTTCAACTGGATCGCCACCATGTGGCGCGGCTCGATGACCTTCGAGACGCCGATGCTGTTCGCGGTGGGCTTCATTTTCGTGTTCACGATGGGCGGCTTCACCGGCCTGATCCTCGCCGTGGCGCCGGTGGACATCCAGCTGCAGGACACCTACTACGTCGTGGCCCACTTCCACTACGTGCTGGTGGCCGGCTCGCTGTACGCGATGTTCGCCGGCTACTATTACTGGAGCCCGAAGTGGACCGGGGTGATGTACTCGGAGACGCGCGGCAAGATCCATTTCTGGGGCTCGCTGATCTTCTTCAACGTCACCTTCTTCCCGATGCATTTCCTCGGGCTGGCGGGCATGCCGCGTCGCTACGCCGACTACCCGATGCAGTTCGCCGACTTCAATGCGCTCGCGACCGTCGGCGCCTTCGGCTTCGGGCTGATGCAGGTCTACTTCCTGTTCTTCATCGTCATCCCGGCGATGCGAGGCAAGGGTGAGCCGGCGCCGCAGAAGCCCTGGGAGGCCGCCGAGGGCCTGGAGTGGGAAGTGCCGTCGCCGGCTCCCTTCCACACGTTCGAGACGCCGCCCAAGCTCAACGCGTCGGCCACCAAGATCATCGGCTGACGGCTGGGCGGGAGCACGCGATGGCGATCACCCCCGAGCAACGCAAGCGCAACCTGCGCCTCGCGCTGATCCTGGCGTCGGTCGCGTTCGCGTTCCTGGCGGGCTTCGTGGTCAAGATCACGTTCCTTCACCACTGAGCATCGCCATGGCGACCCCCGATCGCGCCGCCGCCCGCAGCGACCGCCGTCTGGGCGGCGACAACCGGCACATGCTGTTCAAGCTTTCGGTCGTCGTGCTGGTGATGTTCGGCTTCGGCTATGGATTGGTGCCGATCTACAAGCACATCTGCGAGGCGCTCGGCATCAACGTGCTGTCGCTGTCGGAGCGCACGGTCAACGGTACGGGCGCGGTGAAGCCCGCCAACACGCAGGTGGACCTCAGCCGCAGCATCACGGTCGAGTTCGATGCCAATGCGCGCGGTCCCTGGGACTTCAAGCCGGCGGTGCGCTCGCTGGAGGTTCATCCGGGCGAGCTGACGACGGTGATGTACGAGTTCCGCAACGTCCAGAACCGCGCCATGGCGGCGCAGGCGATCCCGAGTTACGCCCCCAAGCAGGCGATGTCGCACTTCAACAAGCTGGAATGCTTCTGCTTCAACGAGTACCAGTTGCAGCCGGGGGAATCCAAGCAGTGGCCGGTCGTGTTCTACATCGACCCGAAGCTGCCGAAGGACGTGCGCACGATCACGCTCAGCTACACCTTCTTCGAGGTGGGCGGCAAGACGCCTGCGGCTCCGACCGGCCCCGTGGCGGCCTTGAAGGCGGGGGCGGCGCTTTGAGCGGCTCGCAAGGCGACGCGGGGGCGACGCTGCGGCAGGCTTCGCGTCGCAAGGGCTCGTTCATGCGCACGGCGCGGGCCGTGGCGTGGTCGTTCTTCGGCGTCCGCAAGTCGTCCGAATACGAGCGTGACGTGAACGAGATCAATCCGCTGCACGTCGTGATCGCCGGGGTCGCCGGGGTGCTGCTGTTCATCGGCGCGCTGCTGGTGCTGGTGCGCTGGGTCATCGGCAGCGGTGTCGCGGCCTGAGCGGGCGGGTCGGAAAGATGGTCATGCAGACGAGAATGGGACTGATCGACGCGGTCCGCCGGCAGGCGGCCCGGATCGAGTCAGGCCAGCAAGACAGGCAAGAGTTCTGAGGAGAAAACATGTCGGCAGCAACCCACGGGCAGACGCCCTACTACTTCGTGCCGGGGCCCTCGCGGCACCCGATCATGGCCGCCATCGGCCTGTTGTTCGTGATCTTCGGCGCCGGCCAGTGGGTCAACGGCCATGGCTGGGGCGCCTACGTGCTGCTGTTCGGGCTGCTGTGGTGGGCCTTCGTGCTGCAGCAGTGGTTCCGCCAGGCCATCGGCGAGAGCGAAGGTGGACAGTACAGCGATCGCATCGACGTGTCCTTCCGCTGGAGCATGAGCTGGTTCATCTTCTCGGAAGTGATGTTCTTCGCGGCCTTCTTCGGCGCGCTGTACTGGACGCGCGTGCATTCGGTGCCCAACCTGGGGGACCTCGAGAATGCACTGCTGTGGCCTGACTTCAAGGCGGTGTGGCCGAGCGTCGCCGCTGGCGCCACGGCCTCGCCGGCCGGTATCGTCGAGCCCTTCACGACGATGGGCCCGTTTTGGCTGCCGACGATCAACACCGCGCTGCTGCTCACCTCGGGCGTGACGCTGACCATTGCTCACCATGCCCTGCGCGAGAACCACCGCGGCAAGACCATCGCCTTCATGTGGCTGACCGTGTTGCTGGGTCTGACCTTCCTGTTCGTCCAGGGCTATGAATACCACCACGCCTACACCGAGCTGAACCTCAAGCTCAGCAGCGGTGTGTTCGGGTCGACCTTCTTCATGCTGACCGGCTTCCACGGCTTCCACGTGTTCGTCGGCATGCTGATGTTGCTGTTCATCACGATCCGGCTGATGAAGGGGCACTTCACACCGGAGCGTCATTTCGGTTTCGAGGGCGCTGCGTGGTACTGGCACTTCGTCGACGTGGTGTGGCTGGGCCTGTACGTGGTCGTCTACTGGATGTGAGCGATTGCCTGGCGCTGCCCGCCATGCCCGAGGCTGGGCGGAGGGCGCCGAGCGACGAGGTGAAAAGAGCGCCACAGGCGCTCTTTTCCTTTTACCGGATCAGCGCGGCGACAAGGGCAGGCCGGTCGGCTGGATCCAGCCAAACCGGTAGGCAACGAGGATGAACACGAACAAGGCCACCGACAGCCCGATCCGCCAAGCGAGCGCATGCAGCATGCGGTCTGTCTTGGGGGCGCCGTCACGGCCGTCCTTGAGCAGTGCGCGGCCGGCCGCAGCCAGGGCGAGCAGGATGGCGACGAAGGCCAGGATCACGATCCATTTCATCCGGCCACTGTATGGCATCCGGCCCGGGGCGGTGCGGTGAGCCCGGCGGCGCGCCGCTGGATCGTGCTGCTGGCCGCCGTCGCCGGCGTGGCGTTGACGGCACGTCTCGGTGCGTGGCAGCTGTCGCGTGCGGCCGAGAAGGAGGCGCTGCAGGCGAGCCTCGACA
>NZ_AZND01000023.1:0-28610 GCF_000576205.1 Methylibium sp. T29
GCCGCGCCAACGAGGCGCTGCGCCGGCTCGAGACGACGCTCGACGCGCTGGACGCCGCGCTCACGGCCTGACGGCGGCGCCGGAGCGCACCGCTCGTCAGGGGTGAAACTGCCCCGGCAACACCCACAGCAGCAGCGCCGTCATCGTCAGGTAGCGCGCGAACTTGCCGATCGCCATGTAGAGCAGGCAGGGCCAGAACGGCAGCCGCAGCCAGCCAGCCACCGCACACAGCGGGTCACCGACCACCGGCAGCCAGCTCAGCAGGCAGGCCGGCGGGCCGAAGCGCTCGAGCCACTTCAGCACGCGCGCGTCGGCCGGCCTGTGCTTCACGCGCTCGTAGGCACGCTCGGCGCCGTAACCCATCCACCACGTGACCGCGCCGCCGAGCGTGTTGCCGGCGGTGGCCACCAGCACGGCCGGCCAGAACAACTGCGGGTCGAGCTTGACCAGGCCGAACACCGCCGGCTCCGAACCGAACGGCAGCAGCGTGGCCGAGACGAAGGCGACGACGAACACCGTGCTCAGGCCGAACTTCGGCAACGCGAGCACGGCGAGCATCGATTCGAGCCAGCTCTCCATCGATGTGGATTGTCGATGCAGCGCAGCAAGCAGCGCCACCGATCGGTGCCCGACCTGCCCGGATCGCGCCGCTATACTCTGCCCTCTTTTTAAGCACACCGCCTCCCGTGTCTCCCCTGCGCATCGGCTCGATCGAGCTCCCGAACCGGCTGTTCGTGGCACCGATGGCGGGCGTCACCGACCGACCGTTCCGCCAGCTGTGCAAGCGGCTCGGCGCCGGCTATGCGGTGAGCGAGATGGTCACCTCGCGCAAGGAACTCTGGCACAGCCTGAAGACCTCGCGGCGTGCCAACCACGACGGTGAGGTCGCGCCGATCGCGGTGCAGATCGCCGGCACCGAGCCGCTGATGATGGCCGAGGCCGCCGCCTACAACATCGACCGCGGCGCGCAGGTCATCGACATCAACATGGGCTGCCCGGCCAAGAAGGTCTGCAACGTGTGGGCCGGCTCGGCGCTGATGCGCGACGAGTCGCTCGCGCTGCGCATCGTCGAGGCGGTGGTCACCGCCTGCGCGCCGCACGGCGTGCCGGTGACGCTGAAGATGCGCACCGGCTGGAACATGCAGAACCGCAATGCGGTGGCGCTGGCGCGCGGCGCCGAGTCGCTCGGCATCGCGATGCTGACGGTGCACGGCCGCACGCGCGAGCAGGGCTACGCCGGCTCGGCCGAACACGACACCGTGCGCGCGGTGAAGACCGCGGTGCAGGTGCCGGTGGTCGCCAACGGCGACATCGACTCGCCCGAGAAGGCGCGCGACGTGCTCGCCGCAACCGGCGCCGACGCGGTGATGGTCGGCCGCGCTGCGCAGGGGCGGCCGTGGATCTTCCGCGAGATCGCGCACTTCCTCGCCACCGGCGAGCGCCTGCCGCCGCCGCGTACCGCGCAGGCCAAGGCCTGGTTGATCGAACACCTGCACGACCACTACGGCCTGTACGGCGAATACGCCGGCGTGCGCACCGCGCGCAAGCACATCGGCTGGGCAGTGCACGCGTTGCCGGGCGGTGCCCTGTTCCGCGCCCGAATGAACACACTGGAGCGCTGCGAGGCGCAAGTCGCCGCTGTCGGCGATTTCTTCGATGCCCTCGGGGTCGAGCATGAGCTGCTGCCGCAAGCAGCAGCGGCGCTCGAACCGTCCTTCGAACAAGAGGCTGCATGACCAAGAAGCACATCGACGCGTGCATTCGCGAGGGCCTCGATGCCTACTTCAAGGACCTGCGCGGCGCCGATCCGCGCAACATCTACGACATGGTGCTGCAGGTGGTCGAGAAGCCGCTGCTCGACGTGGTGATGCAGCACGCCGAAGGCAACCAGTCACGCGCCGCCGAGTGGCTGGGCATCAACCGCAACACCCTGCGGCGCAAGTTGCTCGAGCACAAGCTCATCAAGCCCTGAGCGCGCCGTACTCCGTTTTCCGCCCCTACCCCGCTTCCACGACCGCCATGGCCACCGCCCTCCTCTCCGTTTCCGACAAGACCGGCATCGTCGAACTCGCCCGGTCCCTGCATGCGCTGGGCGTGAAGCTGCTCTCGACCGGTGGCACGGCCAGGCTGCTGGCCGACAGCGGCCTCCCGGTCACCGAGGTGGCCGACCACACCGGCTTCCCCGAGATGCTCGACGGTCGCGTGAAGACGCTGCACCCGACCATCCACGGCGGCCTGCTGGCGCGCCGCGACCTGCCGGCGCACATGGCCTCGCTGGCCGCGCACGGCATCGAGACGATCGACCTGCTGGTGGTCAACCTCTACCCCTTCGAGGCCACAGTCGCGAAGCCCGGCTGCACGCTGGAGGACGCGATCGAGAACATCGACATCGGCGGACCGGCGATGGTGCGTTCGGCCGCCAAGAACTGGAAGGACGTGGCGGTGCTGACCGACGCCTCGCAGTACGCCGGCGTGCTGGCCGACCTGCAGCAGGACGGCCGGGTGAGCGAGAGCACGCGCTTCGCGCTTGCGGTCGCGGCCTTCAACCGCATCAGCAACTACGACGCGGCCATCAGCGACCACCTGTCGGCGCTGCGCCCCGACGGCACGCGCGCCGAGTTCCCGGCGCAAAGCAACGGCCGCTTCGTCAAGCTGCAGGACCTGCGCTACGGCGAGAACCCGCACCAGAGCGCCGCGTTCTACCGCGACCTGCACCCGGCGCCTGGCTCGCTGGTGAGCGCCGTGCAGCTGCAGGGCAAGGAGCTGTCGTACAACAACATCGCCGACGCCGATGCGGCGTGGGAGTGCGTGAAAGGCTTCGACGCTTCCGTCGACGGGCCGGCCTGCGTGATCGTCAAGCACGCCAACCCCTGCGGCGTGGCCCTCGGCGCCAACGCGGCCGAGGCCTATGGCAAGGCCTTCCGCACCGACCCGACCTCCGCGTTCGGCGGCATCATCGCCTTCAACGTTCCGGTCGACGGCGCGGCAGCGCAGGCGATCGCGAAGCAGTTCGTCGAGGTGCTGATCGCCCCCGGCTATACCGACGAGGCGCGCGCCGTGTTCGCCGCCAAGGCCAACACGCGCGTGCTGCAGATCTCGCTCGACGGCGTGCAGCGCGACGCGCCCGACGCCTGGTCGCGCGGCCTCAATTCGCACGACATCAAGCGCGTCGGCTCGGGTCTGCTGATCCAGAGCGCCGACAACCACGTGCTCGGACTGCAGGACCTGAAAGTCGTCACGAAGCTGGCGCCGACCGACGGACAGCTGGCCGACCTGCTGTTCGCGTGGAAGGTGGCCAAGTTCGTCAAGAGCAATGCCATCGTGTTCTGCGGCGACGGCATGACGCTCGGCGTCGGCGCCGGCCAGATGAGCCGGCTCGACAGCGCGCGCATCGCCAGCATCAAGGCCAGCCACGCCGACCTGAGCCTGGCCGGCTCGGCGGTCGCGAGCGACGCCTTCTTCCCGTTCCGCGACGGCCTCGACGTGCTGGCCGATGCCGGAGCGCGCAGCGTCATCCAGCCCGGCGGCAGCCTGCGCGACGACGAGGTGATCGCCGCCGCCAACGAACGCGGCATCGCGATGGTGCTGACAGGTGTGCGTCACTTCAGGCACTGAGCACGGCCGGCAGCGGGGCCCTGTGGCGCGTGCTCCGAATAGCAGGGGACCATGTCCGCCGCCGCCGACTCGGTAGGCCTGCTGCTGTCCTTCCTGGCACGGCTCATCACCGGGGCGCAGGGGCACTGGTACGGCTGCCCGCCGAAGGCAGAGCAGCGCATCTACTTCGCCAACCACCAGAGCCACCTCGACTGGGTGCTGATCTGGGCCGCGTTGCCGCGCGACCTGCGCGCCCGTACGAGGCCGATCGCCGCGAAGGACTACTGGACCGCCAGCCCGCTGCGCCACTGGATCACGCGCGAGGTGTTCAACGCGGTCTACGTGGCGCGCCAGCGCACGGACGACCAGGACCCGCTCGAGCCCCTCGTCGAGGCCCTGCGAAGCGGTGACTCGCTGGTGATCTTCCCCGAGGGCACGCGCAGCAACCGCGGCGACCCGCAGGCCTTCAAGAGCGGCCTGTACCACCTGGCCGAGCAGTTCCCCACGGTGCAGTTGATCCCCGCATGGATCGACAACGTGCAGCGCGTGATGCCCAAGGGGGAGGTGGTGCCGGTGCCCATCCTGTGCTCGGTGACCTTCGGCGCGCCGCTGGCGCCGCTGACGCCCGGCGAGAGCAAGCGCGACTTCCTCGACCGCGCACGCGCGGCCGTGGTCGTGCTGAAGGACGTCGCGGCATGAGCGGCTTGCGGCAGCTCAGTGC
Source organism: Methylibium sp. T29 (assembly GCF_000576205.1). Taxonomy (NCBI): domain Bacteria; kingdom Pseudomonadati; phylum Pseudomonadota; class Betaproteobacteria; order Burkholderiales; family Sphaerotilaceae; genus Methylibium; species Methylibium sp. T29. The sequence goes on from NZ_AZND01000023.1 coordinate 4,316, forward strand.
CTCGCAGCAGGTGGGCCTGCTGTTCCTGCTGGTGTTCGGCGCGCTGCTGCTGATCAGCGCCGTGGCCCTGCTGCGCTCGCTGCGCGAGCGCGGTGAAGAGAGCCGCGACCGGCACGAACGGTTCAAGCGCGAGCTGCGCGCCCTGTGGATCGGCGCCTCGGTGTTCTGGCTCGCCTGGGTGTCGGGTGCGGCGGGGGCGACACTGCTGTTCGGCGTGCTCAGCTTCCTGGCGCTGCGCGAGTACATCACTCTGATGCACACGCGGCGCAGCGATCACCGCAGCCTGATCCTGGCCTTCTTCATCGTGCTGCCGCTGCAGTACCTGCTGGTGGCCAACCGCAATTTCGACCTGTTTTCGGTCTTCATTCCGGTCTACATCTTCCTGGCGATCCCGGTGGTGAGCGCGCTGGCCGGCGACCCGGAGCGCTTCCTCGAGCGCAACGCGAAGATCCAGTGGGGCATCATGGTCTGCGTCTACGGCATGAGCCATACACCGGCGCTGTTGCTGCTGCAGTTTCCGAACCGCGAGGATCGCGGGGCCTTCCTGGTGTTCTTCCTGGTGCTGGTGGTCGCGGTGGCCCACATCGCTCAGGAGGCCGCGAGCCGGCGCCTGCGCCGCCGCCCCGTGGCGCGCCACATCAGCCGCAGCTTCAGCTACCGTGCCTGGCTGATCGGCGCGCTGGTGGCGGCGATCGTCGGCGGTCTGCTGTACTGGATCACACCCTTCAAGCCGGGGCAAGCGATGGTGATGGCGCTGATCGCCAGTGCCTGCGGCACGATGGGCGAGTTCGTGATGAAGGCGCTCAAGCGCGACGCCGGCGTGCACTACTGGGGCAACCGCGCCTCGGTCACCGGTGCGGTGGGCCTGCTCGACCGCGTGGCGCCGCTGTGCTTCGCGGCGCCTGTGTTCTTCCATTCCGTGCGCTGGTACTTCAACCTGAGCTTCTGATGGCGACACGGATCCTCGGCATCGATCCAGGGCTGCGCACCACCGGATTCGGCGTGGTCGAGTGCGAGGGGTCGCGGCTGCACTACATCGCCAGCGGCACGGTACGCACCGACGCGCTGCCGAACGGCGACCTGCCGGGGCGGCTGAAGATCATCTTCGAGGGTGTGCGCGAGGTCGCGGCGCGCTACCAGCCGGACTGCGCCGCGGTCGAGATCGTGTTCGTCAACGTCAATCCGCAATCGACGCTGTTGCTCGGTCAGGCCCGGGGCGCGGCACTGGCGGCGCTGGTGTCGGGCGATCTGGCCGTGGCCGAGTACACCGCGTTGCAGATGAAGAAGGCGATCGTCGGCCACGGCCACGCCCGCAAGGAGCAGGTGCAGGCCATGGTGGCGCGGCTGCTGTCGCTGCCCGGTGAGCCGAGCCGGGACGCAGCCGATGCGCTCGGCCTCGCGGTCTGCCATGCGCACGCGGGCGCGTCGCAGGCGGCGATCGCCGCCGTCAGCCCGCTGGCGCGGCGCGCCCATGCGCAATACCGCAAGGGCCGCAGCTATTGACCGGCGCCGAGGCCGGTCGGCGGCGATCAGCCGCGCCAGACGACGTTGTGGCGCCGGAAGAGATCGCGCAGGCCTGTGCCGTTGTTGAGGTCGATCAGGCGGCGCTGCATCACCTGCGCCAGGTCGGTCGCGCCGCGCTTCACGGCACAGCCGACCACCCAGCCGTTGCGCGGCGCTCGCGGGATCGGCGGCAGCGGCACGATCTTGTAGCGCGGCTGGCCGGCGAGCGTCGCCTCCAGTTCGGAGGCCAGGCCGGCGGCCGCCACCACCTCGCCGGAGAGCAGGGTCTTCGCCGCTGCCACGCCGTCGGCGTGCTGGGTGCTGAGCGTGTCGCGGAGGGCGCCGGAGTCGGCGCTGGCCAGCAGGTAGCCCGGCAGGGACACGCCCGCCACCGCGATCTTCTGCCCGCGCAGGGCCTCGATGGTCTCGGGCGTCGGACCGCGCTCGCTGTCCCAGGCCAGCATGACCGTCTCGCGGTAGTAGGCGCCGAACACCTCCACCTGCGGATTGGCCTCGATCAGCGGGCGGTCCATCGGCACATGCAGCATCACGTCGGCCGGACCCCAGCCGAGGTAGTGGCCGCGCCAGACGGCGTTGCGCAGGTCGTCGCCGACGCTCTCGCCGGCCGGGATCGGCAACAGGCTGAGCGGCACGCCCACGCTGTCGGCCAGCACCGCGGCCAGATCGACATCGACGCCCTGACCGTTCAGGTTGAACGGCGGCATGTCCTGGTAGACCGCCACCACCAGCCTCCCGCTGCGCCGCACGCGTTCCAGCGCGCTGCCCTCGGCACGGAGCGGCGCGGACAGCGGCGCCAGTGCCGCGGAGGCCCCCAGCAACCGGCGACGGGAGATCACAGCGGCTTCTCGCGGCGGGTTTCGAGGTAGCTCTTGATGGCCCAGACCGCTTCCTGCTGCATCACGCCCTCGAACGGCGGCATGTAGACGGCGCCGTTGCGGGTGCGTCCGTGGCGCACCGTGGTGGCGTAATACTCGTCCATTTCCTTCACGCAGGCGGCCTTCTTCTTGTCGTCCTTCAGCGTGGCGCATTCGCCGTCGAGCTTGCGCAGATCGGGAGCGATCCCGCCGGAGATGGCCTCCAGGCCATGGCAGCGGGCACAGTTCTGGTTATAGGCCGAGGTGCCGATCTTGATGGCCTCGTCGTTCTTGCGGTACGGATTCTCGGCGCGCCATGTATCACCGAGCGCGGGGAGCGACTGGGTATCGACGGCCTGCGGCGTGACGTCCCCGTGGGCGTAGGCGCCCGCGGCGCCGGCGATCAGGCTCAGCGCGACGAGATGGCGCAGGCACTGGGTACGAAAGTTCATAGAAAGATGCTCCAAATCAGAGGGACAGTCCGAGGGTGCAAGTGATGTGCCATCGCCACAGTTCTGCCCCGAACCCCTGCTCGTGACGGTTCACACCGTCATTTTGCTCCACACTGGAGCATACTGACGCTCCCCATGGATGTGCCGCAGGGCCAGGCTGGCACGGTGACAGGGGGACGATTCAGGCAGTGACGACAAGGCGTTCAAACGCCTAGGCAATGGACACACAGCAGAGGCGGCTGCCGGCCGCCCGAGAGGCTGACGCCCCCAAGGAGACACGATGACCGCATCCCCCACCGCCACGCGCGCTGCCCAGCGTGACAGCCGGCGCCCGTCCGGGTTCGGCCATTCCGCGACGAGCGTCTGGCTGCCGCCGGACCCGGGTCACGTCGACACCATCGCGCAGTCGCATGAACGCTGTGCCTCGCTGCGGCTGAGCCCGATCCGGCCGCCGGACCACACCCCGCTGATGCGCTCGGATCTGGCGGTGGCCCGGGAGCGCAACCGCTGTCTGTCGCTCCATGCGGTGCCGGTGATGGAGATGCTGCTGGAGCAGATTCTCGCGACGCAGAGCATGGTGCTGCTGACCGACGTGCAGGGCACGGTGCTGCATTCGATCGGTCACGACGACTTCCTGACGCGTGCGTCCAAGGTCGCGCTGGCGCCGGGCGTCAACTGGAGCGAATCGAGCAAGGGCACCAACGCCATCGGGACCGCGCTGGTCACCGAAACGCCGACCATCGTGCATGCCGACGAGCACTTCGTCCACGCCAACCAGTTCCTGACCTGCTCGTCCTCGCCGATCTTCGATCCGCGCGGCAACCTGGTCGGCGTGCTCGACGTCAGCGGCGATCACCACTCCTTCCACGTCCACACGATGGGCCTGGTGAAGATGTCGGCGCGCATGATCCAGAACCACTGGCTGATCGAGGACAGCCACCAGACCCTGCGCCTGCATTTCCACCTGCGTCGCGACTATCTCGGCACGCTGATGGAAGGCATCGTCTCCGTCGGGCAGGACGGCAAGCTGCTGGCCGCCAATCGCGCCGCACTGGACATGCTGCGCCTGTCGGGCGCGGCCTTGCGGATGAACACGGTCACCGGCCTGTTCGGCGTGTCGCTCGGAGCGCTGGTCGACCATTTCGGCTCGACGCTGTCGACGCCACTGGAGCTGAGCCTGCCCGACGGCCGCCAGATCCATGCGAACGCCCGCTTCAATGGCACCGGCTGGCACCAACTGGGCCGCGCCCGTGACGATCAGCCGGAGGCGCTCGCCCACGAGGCGGCCCGCGAGCCGGCCGCCCGCGACGCGCTGCCCGACACCGCTCGCGAACCGACGGCCCATCCCAATGCCGTGCCGCCGTCGCCGAGCCTGCGACAGCTGCAGACCGGGGATGCGCGCATGGACGACGTGGTCACGCGCGTCAAGCGAGTGCTCGACCGCGACATCCCGGTGCTGATCCAGGGCGAGACCGGCACCGGCAAGGAAATGCTGGCCCGCGCGATCCACCAGGGCTCGCGCCGCGCCAGCGGCCCCTTCATTGCCGTCAACTGCGCATCGATCCCCGAGACCCTGATCGAGTCGGAGCTGTTCGGCTACGAGGAAGGCGCGTTCACCGGCGCGCGCCGCAAGGGCGCCGTGGGCAAGGTCCTGCAGGCGCACGGCGGCACGCTGTTCCTCGACGAGATCGGCGACATGCCGCTGGGCCTGCAGGCGCGGCTGCTGCGGGTGCTGCAGGAACGTGAGGTCACGCCGCTCGGTGGCACGCGGGCGCTGCCGGTCGATGTGTCGGTCATCAGCGCGACCCATCAACCGCTGCGAGAACTGATCGACCGCAAGCAGTTTCGCGAGGACCTGTACTACCGCTTGAACGGCCTGGTGGTGCAGTTGCCGGCGCTGCGCGAGCGCACCGACCTGCTGGCGCTGACCGAGAAGCTGCTCAAGCGCGAGTGCCGTGGTCGTCTGCTGCGCCTCGACGCCGAGGTGTTGCGGCTGATGCAGGCTTGCCGCTGGCCGGGCAATATCCGCCAGTTGGCCACCGTGCTGCGCACCGCGGTGGCGATGGCTGGCGACGATGCCGTGATCACCGTCGACCACCTGTCCGAAGACTTTCTGCAGGATGCGCGTCGCACACTGGACGAGGAGCCCGCCTCGGTCGCCGCCTCTCGGCCGCCGGTGAGCATGGCCCAGCACACTAACCCGCAACCCTCGGACGCGGCAGCACCCGACGGCCTCGGCAGCGCCCAGGTCGGCGAAGCGCCGGGCGGACGCAGCACGCTGCACCAGCTCGAGCACGACACCGTCCGCCGCGCGCTGGCCGAGGCCGGCGGCAACATCTCGGTCGCCGCCCGGCGACTGGGCATCAGCCGCAACACGATCTACCGCAAGCTCTACTGGCCGCCAGGCGCCGGCCGTTGAGCGCCACCGGGTGCAGTGCCGGCGAAAACCAGGTCCGGACGGATCTGCGTCGGCGCCGGCACCGCGCCGTGGTCAGAGCTCGACCAGGCCGTTCTGCGCCGCCAGCCGCAGCAATTGCAGGTCGTTCGCTGCACCCAGCTTCTGCCGGATCAGCGACATGTAGTTCAGCACCGTCTTGTCGCCGAGGTGCATGGCCTCGGCGATCGCACGCGTCGCGAGGCCCTGGGCGGCCAGCCGCAGCACATCGAACTCGCGCGGCGTGAGCTGCCGCAGCGGCCCGCCGCGCTCCACTTCCAGGGGATCGAGCATCGCCTCGACCAGTTCGCTGGAAAACACCCGGCGGCCCTGAGCGACCTGACGCACCGCATCCAGCATCGCCTGCGGGTCGGAGTCCTTGGTCAGGTAGCCCAGCGCACCGGCGCGCAAGGCCTGCAGTGCATAGCTCTGCTGGGCGTGCATCGTGAACACCAGGATCCGCAGCGAGGCCAGCCGGGCGCGCAATCTCTGGATGGCCTGCAGGCCGCTGTCGTCCTTCAGGCTGAGATCGACGACGGCGACGTCGATCTGCTGCAGGCGCAGTTGCTCGCAGGCCTGAGCCGAGGTGGCGCAGGCTGCGACCACGCACATGTCGGGCTCGGCATCGATGAGCTGCCGGTACCCCGCCCGCACCACCGCGTGATCGTCAAGCAGCAAGACGTGTATCAAGCATTTCTCCCTCGAGTGACTCGGTGACGGCGACGGCCGGCACCGGCACCCAGACTTCGACGCACAGGCCAGGACCGGCGTTGTCGACCAGTCGCAATCCGCCACCCACCATGGCCAGGCGCTCGCGCATGCCGAGCAGGCCGAGGCCACCCCGCGGCAGCGCACTGGCGCGGCCGCAGCCATCGTCGATCACCCGCATCCGCACACGCTGCACGGCCGGCACATCGATACGAACCTGCACTTCGCCGGCGCCGCTGTGTCGGTAGGCGTTCGTCAACGCTTCCTGCAGGCTGCGGTAGAGCGCGAGCGCGGCATCCTCTGGCAGTGCCGGCAGCGGCACGGCGATGTCGGCCCGGATCGTCACCGTTGGGTGATGAGCCCGGGCCCGATCGATCAAGCCCGCCAGTTCGTGCGCCAGTCCTTCGGCCTCGAGCCCGTGCGGCCGCAGCCGGCTCAAGAGCGTGCGCAGCTGCAGTCGGATGCATCCCAGCGAAGCGACCATCTGGTCCGCGCAGCGCGCCAGCTCTACCGGATCAAGCCGTGCGGCATGGCGCTGAAGCAGCGAAGCCGTGGCCGACATGGCGGTCAGATGCTGGCCGAACTCGTCGTGCAGGTCGCTCGCCAGCCTGCGCCGCTCGCGCTCCTGCACGTCGATCAGTCGCTGGGTGAGCCGGCTCTGCTCGCACCGCGCCGTGGCCAGTCCGGCGGCGAGCTCGTCGATGCCCCGCGCGATAGCCGCGTACTCGCGCAGCCTCAAGGCCGGGAAGCCCGGTTCCGGCTGGCCGGCCTGCAGCCGGGCCAGTCCGGCACACAGCACGCTGGCCGGCGCCAGCGCTTGGCGCACGATCCACCACACGCCGAACAGCATCGCCCCGCCGGCCACGAGCAACAGCAGCAGCAACGGCAGCACATCGCCCAGTACCTCGTCGATCTCGCTGTCGGGCGCCGGTTCGACGATCAGCGTTCGCGGACCGATCGCGATGCGGTGCTGGGCCACGGGCTTTCCCGCGGGCGCCAGCCGGCGAGCGTAGTCGTGGAGCAGTGACACCTGCTCCAGGTTGTCCTGACTCGGCTCATCGGCCCAGCGCACCCGCAGGTGCCGTGCATGCCCCTCCGCGAGCAGGGCCTGCAGCCGGAGTTGGCTGTGCGCGTCGCCGAGGTTTGCCTCCGCAGCAGTCGACAGCAGTTCCACCACCGCGTTGGCGCCCTGCATCTCGTCCTGGATGCCCGAGCGCAGCGCCACGGCGGTGTAGACCAGCGTGATCCCCAGCCACAGCGCCGCGAGCAAGGCGAGCCAGACCACGAGGCGCTTGCTCAAGTCCATGGGTGTCTCCTTTGCTACGTCGATCGCATGCACACCGGGCAGGCAGCAATCGTCATTCCTGACCCGATCGCGGCGAGCGGGAGGATCTCCCGATCTCGCGCGGGCGATCTCCCGATACACCGTGGACCCCGCTTCCTAGACTCCGGCTCGCTCGTACACCACAACATGAGGAGATACCGATGAGCAAGCATCCCGTCCGTCACGCCCTGTCCGTCGCAGCGGCGCTGGCCGTCCTGGGACTGTCCCAGGGTGCGCACGCCGTCAAGAACGTCACCTGGGAAGACATCTCGAACGACGACCGCACGAGCACCGACGTCCTGAGCTACGGTCTGGGCCTGAAGGCCCAACGCTACAGCCCGCTGAAGCAGATATCGACCGCCAACGTGCAGAAGCTCGTCCCGGCATGGAGCCACTCCTTCGGCGGCGAAAAGCAGCGCGGCCAGGAAGGCCAGGTGCTGGTGCATGACGGCGTGATCTACGCGACCAGTTCCTACTCTCGCTTCACGGCGCTCGACGCGAAGACCGGCCGGCAGCTGTGGACCTACGAACACCGCCTGCCCGACGACATCCGTCCGTGCTGCGACGTCGTCAACCGCGGCCCCGCCATCTACGGCGACAAGGTCTACTTCGGTACGCTCGACGCACGCGTCGTGGCGCTGGACCGCGCCACCGGCAAGGTGGTGTGGAACGAGAAGTTCGGTGACCACAAGGTGGGCTACACGATGACCGGCGCGCCCTTCATCGTGAAGGACAAGAAGTCCGGTCGCGTGCTGCTGATCCACGGCTCGTCGGGCGACGAGTTCGGCGTCGTCGGATGGCTGTTCGCACGCGATCCCGACACCGGCGCCGAGGTCTGGGCTCGCCCGATGGTCGAGGGCCACATGGGCCGCCTGAACGGCAAGGACAGCACGGTGACCGGCGATGCGAAGGCCCCCTCGTGGCCGCGTGACAAGGACGGCAAGCTGGTCGAGGCGTGGCACCAGGGCGGCGGCGCGCGTGGCAGACCGCGTCGTTCGATGCCGAGAACAACACCATCGTGATCGGCACCGGCAACCCGGCGCCGTGGAACACCTGGAAGCGCACGAAGGAAGGCGACGACCCGCGCAACTGGGACAGCCTGTTCACCTCGGGTCAGGCCTACGTCGATGCGTCGACCGGCGAACTCAAGGGCTTCTTCCAGCACACGCCGAACGATGCCTGGGACTTCTCGGGCAACAACTCGATCGTGCTGTTCGAGTACAAGGACCCGAAGTCCGGCAAGCTGGTGAAGGCCGGCGCGCATGCCGACCGCAACGGCTTCTTCTTCGTGACCGACCGCGAGAAGCTCGCGACCGGCGCCGGCTATCCGAACAAGCCGACCGCGCTGCTCGGTGCGTGGCCGTTCGTCGACGGCATCACCTGGGCCAAGGGTTTCGACCTGAAGACCGGCAAGCCGATCGAGAACAACAACCGTCCGCCGGCCCCCAAGCCCGGCGCCGACAAGGGCGAGTCGATCTTCGTGTCGCCGCCGTTCCTGGGCGGCACCAACTGGATGCCGATGAGCTACAGCCCGGACACCGGCCTGTTCTACATCCCGGCGAACCACTGGGCGATGGACTACTGGACCGAGCACCTGACCTACAAGGCCGGCTCGGCCTACCTCGGCCAGGGCTTCCGCATCAAGCGGCTGTACGAGGACCACGTCGGCACGCTGCGGGCAATCGACCCGGTGACCGGCAAGATCGCGTGGGAACACAAGGAGAAGCTCCCGCTGTGGGCCGGCACGATGACGACGGCCGGCGGCCTGCTGTTCACCGGCACCTCCGACGGCTACGTGAAGGCCTTCGACAGCAAGACCGGCAAGGAACTGTGGAAGTTCCAGACCGGCTCGGGCGTGGTCTCGGTCCCGGTGACCTGGGAGCAGGACGGCGAGCAGTACGTCGGCATCCAGTCGGGCTACGGCGGCGCCGTGCCCCTGTGGGGCGGTGACATGGCCGAGATGACCAAGAAGGTCACGCAGGGCGGCTCGATGTGGGTCTTCAAGCTGCCCAAGTAGGCAGACCCCGCTCGTGAGGGGCGGACCGGCGACCCCGCCGGCCCGCCCCTTCGTCCTCACTCCCCTTCGGCCGACGACAACATGACCTCCTCATCCCTGCGATCGCTGCACGCAGTCGCCGTGCTGGTGACGCTGACGGCGGCCCTCGCCGGCGTTCGACCCGTCCAGGCGACGGAAGACGACGGCAACGCCGCCGCGCCCGACTACCTCAACGGCTGCGGCATCTGGCCGCACACGCGCTGCCCCGGCGTCGACCTGCGCGGCGCCGATCTGTCGGCCCGCAATCTGGCCGGTGCCGACCTGCGTGGCGCCAATCTGGCCGGCGCGGACCTGCGCGTCGCCAACCTGGCCGGTGCCAATCTCGACGGCGCGAATCTGGCCGGGGCGAAGCTCGGCAAGATCAATGCGCCCACCGCCACCTTCCGCGGCGCGAATCTGGCCGGCGCGACCTGGAGTTCGCGCGCGTGATGCGCTGCGACTTCAGCGATGCCGACTTCACCGGCGCGAATCTGGAGATGGTCCGCGCCGCCTTCTCCTGGTTCGTGCGCGCGAAGATCGTCGACGCCAACCTGCAGGAGGGCAAGTTCAGCACCGTGAACTTCACCGGCGCGACGATGAAGGGCAACGTGCTGCGCTTCGCCATCTTCCCGGACTCGACCTTCGATCAATGCACCGGTTGCCCCACGGACTGGTAGGCCATGCACTCACCCATCACGAGCATTCCCCGCGGCGTCGCAACGGCCCTTCGCACGACAGCGCTGACCGCCGCCCTGATCGGCGCGGCCGGCGTCGCGGCGCAGCAGGGGTCGACAGAACCGATCACGACGCCGGTGACCATCGATCTCTCGGCCTTGCCGGTGCTTGGCGCGCCATGGCGCGAAGACAACCCCTATCGCGGCGACGCGCAGGTCGCCGAGATCGGGCGCGCGCTCTTCAATCAGGCCTGCGCCCGCTGCCATGGCGATGACGGCAATGCCACCCATCACGTCGGCACCGACCTGCGGCGCCTCGACAGCTACTGCTTCGCCAAGATCAAGGACCTGGCCGCCCGCCGTCACTGCCTGCGCGACAACGATCACTACTTCAAGGAATCGGTGCTGCGCGGCAAGATCCGCGTCGGCGTGACGCACATGCCGCCCTGGGAAGGCGTGCTGACGCAGGAAGCCGTGTGGTCGCTGAAGACCTTCCTGGAATCCCGCAGGCCGTGAGAACGGTACCGGTCGGCCACGAAAAACGGCACGGACGCGCGAGCGTCCGTGCCGTGCAACGCGCCCGGTCATCCCGGGCGTGGTACTCGCTCAGTTCACTTCGGCAGCTTGAACACCCACACGGTGCCGCCCTGCTCCAGGAAGTTGACCTTCTTGGCCACGTCGCCACCCCACAGCGGCACGGCGCCGCCCCAGCCGGAAACGACCGAGACGTACTGCTCGCCGTCCTGCTGCCAGGTGACCGGCGGCGCCACGACTCCCGAACCGGTCTGGAATTCCCAGACGACCTTGCCGGTCTTCGCGTCGGCGGCCTTCAGGAAGCTTCCGGCGTGCCCCAGAACACCAGGTTGCCGGCCGTCGTCAGCACACCGCCCCACAGCGGCGCGTTGTTCTTCACTTCCCAGACGGTCTTGCCGGTCTTCGGGTCGATCGCACGCATCGCGCCGATGTACTCGTCGTTGATCGTCTTGATCGTGAAGCCGGCGCCCAGGTAGGCCGCGCCCTTCTTGTAGGTCACGGGCTCGTTCCAGATCTCCATGCCCCACTCGTTCGACGGCACGTAGAACAGCTTGGTGTCCGGCGAGTAAGCCATCGGCATCTGGTTCTTGCCGCCAAGGAAGGACGGCGCCGCGAACACCGAGTTGCCCTTCTTGCCGTCGGCACCCGCGGTCGGGTCGCCCGGACGGTTCTCCGGCACGTAGTTGGGACGGCCGGTCTTCAGATCGATGCCGGTGGCCCAGGTGATCTTCTTGACGAAGGGGAAAGCGTTCTCGAGCTTGCCGTTGGCGGCGTCGATCACGTAGAAGAAGCCGTTGCGGTCGGCCTTGCCGCCGACGCGCTTGCCGTCCATGTCGAAGGTGACGAACTCGTTCACGCCGTCGAAGTCCCAGCCGTCGTGCGGCGTGGTCTGATAGTGCCACTTGATCTGGCCGGTCTTGACGTCGATCGCGACCGTCGCGCACGAGAACAGGTTGTCGCCGGGACGCAGGTGGCTGTTCCACGGGCCGGGGTTGCCGGTGCCGAAGTAGGCCAGGCCGGTCTTGGCGTCGTAGGTGCCGCCCAGCCAGGTGGCCGCGCCGCCCGACTTCCACATGTCGCCCGGCCAGGTCTTGCCCGTCGTGCCCGAGATGCCGATCTCGGTCTTGTTGCCGTCCTTGTCGAACTTGTAGCCCATGTGACCTTCGACGGTCGGGCGGATCCAGACCATCTTGCCGGTCTTGGGATCGCGCGCCTCGACGCGTCCGACGATGCCGAATTCGCCGCCGGACACACCGGTCAGCAGCAGGCCACCGGCGATCAGCGGGGCGGCGGTGTAGCTGTAGCCGGCCGCGTAGTCGTCGATCTTCTCCTTCCAGACCACGTCGCCGGTCTTCTGGTCGAGCGCGACGAGCTGGGCGTCGAGCGTGCCGAAGATGACCAGGTTGTCGTACAGCGCGGCACCGCGGTTGATCACATCGCAGCAGGGCATGATGCCTTCGGGCAGGCGGTGCTCATACTTCCAGAGCTTGGTGCCGGTCTTGACGTCCAGCGCGTAGATCCGCGAGTAAGACGCCGTGACGAACATCTTGCCGTCATGAATCAGCGGCTGCGATTGCTGCCCGCGCTGCTTTTCGCCGCCGAACGAGAAGGCCCAGGCCGGCACCAGCTTCTGCACGGTCGAGGTGTTGACCTGCTTGAGCGGGGAATAGCGCTGCCCCTGCGAGCCGATGCCCCAGCTCAGAACGTCGTTCGGGGTCTTGGCATCGTTGTCGATCATCGCGTCGGTGACGCCGGCGGCCTGGGCGCCAACACTGGCGCAGGCGGCAGCCACCAACAAAGAAAGCAGGTGCAGACGCATAGTTTTGTCTCCTCGGGGGGTGAGACGCGTGCGACACGACATGGCCGCTAAAGCGCGTTCTGACTCCCAGAGGGCAAGGCCCGTGCCACGGACCGATCGGGAGAATTTCCGGGTTTGACTGCGGGTTTCACCGCAATCCGGTGTCCGGGCTGTCTCCGCGTGGAGCACCGCCTGCTTCAGCGCGCCTGGAGCGATTTGAGTTCGTAGGCAGGGTAAAGGTGTACCACGTTGCGCGGGTATTCGGTCGCGAACGCCGCCCAGTTGCGGAACTCGGCCGGCACCGGCTGTGCCAGCACCTCGGTCATCTCCGAGCCTCTCTGTGCCGCCGCGCCGAAGCTGCCGTCCAGCCAGCGCAGGTAGCGCCGGGTCTGCTCGATCCCGCGAGCGTCGCCGACCACCGGCCCGTGACTGGGCACCAGGGTCTTGAACGGCTGCGCCGCCAGCGCATCCAGGCTGGCCAACCAGTCCGGCAGCCTGGCGTGGGGCGTGGTCGGCACCCGGTCGACGAACACCAGGCCGCCGGCGAACACCACACCCGAGATCCGGTCGACCAGCACCAGATCGGAGGCGGTGTGCCCCTTCAGCTCCCGCAGCTCGAAGCGCGGGTTCCCAGCGAGCAGCGGCCCCGGCACCACCGTGCGATCGGGCAGCAGCGCCTCGGTGGCCTTCATCCAGTCGCCGCAGAGGCGGTAGAGGTTGTCCTCGTAGGACTTGGCTTCGGCCCGCATGCCCTCGATCGTGGCGGAGGTCGCCAGGCGCGGCACGTCGGCGAAGGCCTGGTTGCCGAGGAAGTAGTCGGGGTGGAGATTCAGGTGCAGCACCTGCTTCACCGGCTTGCCGGTGGTGCGCCCGACCAGCGCCCGCAGCTGTTCGCCGTAGCGTTTCGATGGCCCGGTGTTGATGACGATGACACCATCATCGACGACGATGAAGCCAGTATTGATGATGTTGCAGCCGTTGGCGCGCGAAAAGTCGGCATTGGCGCCCTCCACCACATAGACGTCCGGCGCCAGCGCCCGCGCGCTGAGGCGGTAGTCCAGCGTGGTCGGATCCGCCTGCGCCACCGCCCCCATTGCTGCACCGCAAAGCAAAACGCCGAGCAAAGCCCTGCCCCAGGCCAGCAGACGCCGCGGGTTCGGCTCCGCCGGCCCGCCAGCGTCGCCCCTCGAGGGAGAGCGGCGCAGCCGCAACGGGGGTGATTCATATGATTTGCCCGTCGATGCGGTTGCCGTTGTTGTCGACCCCGGTCACACGGAACGGCCCCGGCGGTCGGCCCTGGAAGTCGAACGAGAACACGGGGTTCTCGCTGATCGGTTCGTAGGTCGACAGGCGCAACAACTCCACGCCCCCCCCGTCGGTGACGGCCATGCGGCGCAGATAGAACGCCGGAATGCCGCCCACCAGGCCGGTGTCCATCGGATGCATCACCCGCACACGCAGCCGCGCACCCGGCGCCTCGACGGCATCGCCGAAGAAGCGTCCGCTCACCTGGCCGAGCGTCTGCGACCAGCTGCCGTCCTGCCGGGTCACGCCGGCCACCGTGCAGCCGCCCCCCGACGATTCGACCCAGGTGCCACCGACATGCCAGACGCCATCGCGGGTGCGCGCCGCGGCGCGCACGGCGCTGGCCTGCTCCAGCTTGAAACGGAAGGAAATGGCGGCCCGGGTCCCGTCCAGCGGTTCGAACTCCAGCACCTTGCGGATCGGATTGCGGTCCACCAGCACGACGATCTGCTGGATGTCGGCCAGGTCCGGCGCCGAGACCGTGATGGGCACGACCATCGGGTTTTCCGCCATCGTCGGCCCCTTGACCTGCACGCGCGGGTCGAACTCGACCCGCGACTTCGCACCCAGGAACTCCTTGACCATCTCGGGCCACTGCGCCGAGCGATAAGGGTCACCACCGTACTCGTCGGTGGCCGCACGGGCCGGCAGCACGCAGGCCGCGGCGGTCGCCAGCACCAGGTGTCGGCGCTGCAACTTCGCATCTGATGGGAACATCTTTGCCTCCTGGAGCGATGCAAAGGCAAATTGCAGGCCATCCCGACCGGCGGCCTGCCGCTGAAGGTCAGGACCGCCAGATGCTGATCAAGGTCAGGATGATGTGCTTGAAGATCGTGATGTTGAAGGCCCCGAGCGCGAACACGATGGTCCAGCGCCAGGCGGCGCGCGCCACATCCATGTAGCGGTCCTCGCCGCTGCTGACGTACAGCGCGAACGTGACCGCAGCCGTACCCCCGGTCCCCATCAGCAGCACCCCGACGATCCACCAGAAGACAGTCATCGCTCGTATCTCCGTTCACACCATGCGCGCCAGGCGCTCGAGGATCAGAACCGCAAAGAAGCCCAGCGCTGCCACCACCGTCCACTTGACGATGCGCAGGCCGATGTCACGCCAGCGCGCTTGGCCGGTGCCCGCATACATCGCGAAGCACAGCACGCCGGCAACCAGCAGCAGCAACAGGATCCATCGAAACACCAGCATGGGCGGCAGTCTAAGCGGGACGGCGGCCGGACCGACCGGCGCCGCGGCTACCAGGCCGGCGGCAGTTCGGCGAAGCCGCGCGGCGCATCGGCCTCGCGCGCGAACGTGGTCATCTCGTAGGCCGTCGGATCGGCGAACAGCGCACGCAGCAGCGTGTTGTTCAGCGCGTGCCCGCCCTTGAACGAGGTGTAGCTCGCCAGCAGCGCGTGGCCGGCGATGTGCAGGTCGCCAATGGCGTCGAGCAGCTTGTGCTTCACGAACTCGTCGTCATAGCGCAGCCCGTCGGCGTTAAGCACACGGTGGTCGTCGACGACGATCGCGTTGTCCATGCTGCCGCCCAGCGTCAGGCCACGCGCGCGCATCGCGTCCACGTCCTTGGCGAAGCCGAAGGTCCGCGCTCGCGCAATGTCGCGCTGGTACTGACCCTCGCCGAACTCGAACTCCACGCGCTGGCCGGTCTGGCTCACCGCCGGGTGGTCGAACACGATCTCGAACGCGAGCTTGTAGCCGTGATAGGGCTCGAGACGGGCCCACTTGGCACCGGGCCCCTCGCCGTCGCGAACTTCCACGGTCTTCAGCACGCGGATGAAGCGCTTGGGCGCCTTCTGCAGCTCGATGCCCGCGTTCTGCAGCAGGAACACGAAGCTGGAGGCCGAACCGTCGAGGATGGGCATCTCGTCGGCCGTGATGTCCGCCAGCAGGTTGTCGATGCCCAGCCCGGCGCAGGCCGACATGAAGTGCTCGATCGTCTGCACCTTCGGGCCGCCCGGGTCGCCCCCGGGCGAAATGCTGGAGGCCATGCGCGTATCGCACACCGCGTCGAAGCGTGCCGGGATGTCCACCGGGCTCGGCAGATCGACACGCCGGAACACGATGCCCGTGTCGGGCGCCGCCGGCCGCAGCGTGAGCTCGACCCGCTGCCCGCTGTGCACGCCCACCCCGACGGCGCGCGTGATCGACTTCAGGGTGCGTTGCTGCAGCATGCTGTCATTGTAAAAAGCGCAGCCCCGACCGGCTTGCAGGGCCGCGCTATCACCTCGTTAGCAACTTTCCACCGCACGTTGCCTTCACCGAGCAGGCGCCGCGGGTCCGGCTCCGCCGGCCCGCCAGCGCCGCCCCCTCGAGGGGGAGCGCCGAAGGCGCAACGGGGGTGGTCGTCATCAATCGGCTTGCTTGCGCAGGAACGCCGGGATCTCGATCTCGTCCATGCCGTTGCTCGCCAGCGCATCCACCTTCGCCGCGGCCTGGGTGCGCCCGCTGCGCCACACGCTCGGCACCTGCATGCCGGCGTAGTCGTGCTGGGTCGGCGCGGCGGACAGCCCGCCCTGCGTGTGCAGCGGCTGGTTCAGCACCGGGATGTTGTCGGTGCCGGTCCGCTGCAGCGTGGCGTTGTGCACCACCGTCATCGGCGCCTGCACACGGCGGGCCGGCGCGAGTCCGGTGGCGATCACGGTCACGCGCAGCTGGTCGCCCAGGCTCTCGTCGTAGGCGGCGCCGAAGATCACGTGGGCGTCTTCCGCGGCGTAACGGCGGATGGTGTTCATCGCGTTCTTGCTCTCGCTCAGCTTCAGGCTGGCGCGGCTCGCCGCGATCAGCACCAGCACACCGCGCGCGCCCGACAGGTCGATGCCCTCGAGCAGCGGGCAGGCCACCGCCGAGTCGGCCGCCTTGTTGGCGCGGTCCGGTCCGGTCGCGATCGCGGTGCCCATCATCGCCTTGCCGGGCTCGCTCATCACCGTCTTCACGTCCTCGAAGTCGACGTTGATCGACGCATCGATGTGGATGATGTCGGCAATGCCGCCCACGGCATTCTTCAGCACGTCGTTGGCCTGCTTGAAGGCCTGGTCCTGCGACACGTCGTCGCCCAGCACCTCGAGCAGCTTCTCGTTGAGCACCACGATCAGCGAGTCGACGTTGGCTTCCAGCTCCTGCAGGCCGGCCTCGGCCTGCCTTCATGCGCCGGCCGCCCTCGAAATCGAAGGGCTTGGTCACCACGCCCACCGTCAGGATGCCCATCTCCTTGGCCACGCGCGCGATCACCGGCGCGGCGCCGGTGCCGGTGCCGCCGCCCATGCCGGCAGTCAGGAAGATCATGTTGGCGCCCGCGATCGCGTCGCGGATGCGGCCCTCGGCTTCGTCGGCCGCGGCCTTGCCGGCGGCCGGCTTGGAGCCCGCGCCCAGGCCGGTGCTGCCGAGCTGGATGAGCTGGTCGGCCTTGGAGCGGTGCAGCGCCTGCGCG
This sequence comes from Methylibium sp. T29, assembly GCF_000576205.1. Classification (NCBI taxonomy): domain Bacteria; kingdom Pseudomonadati; phylum Pseudomonadota; class Betaproteobacteria; order Burkholderiales; family Sphaerotilaceae; genus Methylibium; species Methylibium sp. T29. The sequence continues at coordinate 21,398 of NZ_AZND01000023.1, forward strand.
TCGGTGTTCGCGCAGATGAACTCCACGCCCTGCACGCCCTCGTTGATCATGTGCTCGACAGCGTTGCCGCCGCCGCCGCCCACGCCGATCACCTTGATCTTCGTGCCGAGCTCGAATTCTTCAATCATCTCGATGGCCATGGTGGACCTCCTTCGTCTGATGCAGTTGCCGGTTGAAAACGTGGGCTGGATGACGCCCTAAAAATTCCCGATGAACCAATCCTTGACGCGGCCGAACAGGGTCTGGACCGACCCCGCCTGCTGCGCTGCCTTCATGCCGCGCGTGCGCGCGAGCCTCGCCTCTTCGAGCAAGCCCATCACGGTGGCCGAGCGCGGGCTCGCCACCATGTCTGACAGTGCGCCGGCGTAGGTGGGCAGCCCCTTCCTCACCGGCTTCAGAAAGATGTCCTCGCCCAGCTCGACCATGCCGGGCATCACCGCGGTGCCGCCGGTGAGCACGATGCCGCTGGACAGCAGCTCCTCGTAGCCGCTCTCGCGGATCACCTGGTGCACCAGCGAGAAGATCTCCTCGACGCGCGGCTCGATCACGCCGGCCAGCGCCTGGCGGCTGAGCATGCGCGGGCCGCGGTCGCCGAGCCCCGGCACCTCGACCTGCTCGTTCGGATCGGCCAGCAGCTGCTTGGCCACGCCGTGCTCGACCTTGATCTCCTCGGCGTCCTTGGTCGGCGTGCGCAGCGCCATCGCGATGTCGCTGGTGATCAGGTCGCCGGCGATCGGGATCACCGCGGTGTGGCGCACCGAGCCGTCGGTGAAGATCGACACGTCGGTCGTGCCGGCGCCGATGTCGACCAGCGCGACGCCCAGGTCCTTCTCGTCGTCGGTCAGCACCGCGTGGCTGGACGCGCTGGGGTTGAGTACCAGCATGTCCACTTCCAGCCCGCAGCGGCGCACGCACTTGATGATGTTCTCGGCCGCGCTCTGCGCGCCGGTCACGATGTGCACCTTGACCTCGAGGCGGCCGCCGCTCATGCCGATCGGCTCCTTGACCTCGTGGCCGTCGATCACGAACTCCTGCGCCTCGACCAGCAGCATGCGCTGGTCGTTCGGGATGTTGATCGCCTTGGCGGTCTCGATCACGCGCGCCACGTCGACCGGCGTGACCTCCTTGTCGCGCACGATCACCATGCCGGTGGAGTTCTGGCCGCGGATGTGGCTGCCGGTGATGCCGGTGTAGACGCGCGTGATCTTGCAGTCGGCCATCATCTCGGCCTCCTTCAAGGCCTGCTGGATGGACTGGACCGTCGCGTCGATGTTCACCACCACGCCGCGCTTGAGCCCATGGGCCGGCGCGGTGCCGATGCCGGCGACGCGCAGCTCACCCTCGGGCAGCACCTCGGCCACCACCGCCATCACCTTGGCGGTGCCGATGTCGAGCCCGACGACGAGATCCTTGTATTCCTTGGCCATGTGCTTCCCGCCTTTTCCTTCTATTTCCTGCCTGCCGCCGCCGTCGGCGCCGCCGTGCCGATGCCCTTGAGCCGCAGCGCGTAGCCGTCGGCGTGGCGCAGGTCTGCATACGCCAGCGGGCGCTCGTAGCGCGCCGTCAGCTGCGGCACGGTGCCCACGAAGGCCTGCACCCGCGCCATCACCTCGTCCTCGCCGCCGCGGCCGAGCTCGACCTGCGCGCCGCTGTCCAGCTCGGCTCGCCAGGAACCGCGCGCGCTCATCGCCAGCGTCTCGATGCTCGCGCCAATGGCCTCGAACGCCGGCACCAGCCGCCGGTACATCGCGAGCATCGACGCCGAACTGCCCTCCGGCCCCTGCAGCACCGGCAGGTTCTCGTCCTCGACGTCGCCCGGGTTCGCCTCGAACACCTCCCCCTGCACGTTGACGAGCTTGTCGTCGCCGTCCTCCTGGTGCCACCATGCGGCGACGTGGTGTTCTTCGAGGCGCACGGCCAGCCGGTTCGGCCACACCCGCTGCACCGCGGCCCGCCGCACCCAGGGCACGGACTGGAAGGCCTCCTGGGCCTGCGCGAGATCGAGGCTGAAGAAGTTGCCGCTCAGCTTGGGCATCGCATTGGCACGGATCGTGGTCACGCTGTTGCGCGCCACCTCGCCCTCCACGCGAACGCCGCGCAGCGTGAACAGCGGCGCGCGCAGCGCCCAGGTCAGCAGCAGCCCGATGAAGGCCAGCAGCGCGAACGCGAACAGCACGCTGGCGCCGGTGCGCATCAGGCGCACATCGGCCGGCAGCGGCTGCGGCTTCGCGGGGAGGCGGGGTCTGCGGGCCATGAGGGGCTCAGGCGTCGAGCGCCGCTCCCTGCAGGATGTGCAGGCACAGCTGCTCGTAGCCGAGGCCTGCGGCCTTGGCCGACATCGGCACCAGCGAATGGCCGGTCATGCCCGGCGAGGTGTTCATCTCCAGCAGGAAGGGCTTGCGATCGCTGGCGCGGATCATCAGGTCGGCCCGACCCCAGCCGCGGCAGCCCAGCGCTCGGTAGGCGGCCAGCACGATGCGCTGGATCTCGGCCTCCTCGTCCGCCGGCAGGCCGCTCGGACAGAGATACTTCACCTCGTCGGTGAAGTACTTGTTCTGGTAGTCGTAGCCGGCCTCGGGCGGCACGATGCGGATCACCGGCAGCGCGCGAGCATTCGCGCCCTCGCCCAGCACCGGGCAGGTCACCTCGGCGCCGTCGATGAACTCCTCGCACAGCACGTCGGGATCGTGGCGGGCCGACAGCGCCACCGCGTCCTGCATCTGCGAATAGCCGAGCACCTTGGTGACGCCGATCGACGAGCCCTCGCGCGGCGGCTTCACGATCAACGGCAGGCCCAGGTCGTCGGGCACGCCGCGCACCCGCTCGGGCGTCTGCTCGTCAGGCGCGAGCCGCACGTAGCGTGGCGTCGGCAGCCCTTCGGCGAGCCACACGCGCTTGGTCATGATCTTGTCCATCGCGATGGCGCTCGCCATCACGCCCGAACCGGTGTACGGAATGCGCAGCAGCTCCAGCGCGCCCTGCACCGTGCCGTCCTCGCCGTGCCGACCGTGCAGCGCAATGAAGCAGCGCTGGAAGCCCTGGCGCCGCAGCTCGACCAGTTCGTGATCCTTCGGATCGAAGGCGTGGGCGTCGACGCCGGCGTCCTGCAGCGCCTTCAGCACGCCGCCGCCGGACATCAGCGAGATGTCGCGTTCGGCCGAGGTGCCGCCCATCAGCACGGCGACCTTGCCGAAGGACCGGGGATCGGGGGTGGCGCTCATGCGTGGGCTCCCAACAGTTCGACCACCTGGCCGGGCACGGCGCCGATCGAGCCCGCCCCATGGTGATCACCACATCGCCGTCCTGCACGTTGTCGGCGATGGCCTGCGGCATCGCCGCGATCTCGTCCACGAACACCGGTTCGAGCTTGCCGCCGACCCGCAGCGCGCGCGCCAGCGCGCGCCCGTCGGCAGCCACGATCGGCGCTTCGCCGGCGGCGTAGACCTCGCCCAGCAGCACCGCGTCGGCGCCACCCATCACCTTGACGAAGTCCTCGAAACAGTCGCGCGTGCGGGTGTAGCGGTGCGGCTGGAAGGCGATCACCAGGCGGCGCCCCGGGAAGGCACCGCGCGCCGCGGCGATCACCGCGGCCATCTCCACCGGGTGGTGGCCGTAGTCGTCGATCAGCGTGAAGCGACCACCGGCCGGCGTCGGCAGCTCGCCGTAGCGCTGGAAGCGCCGGCCCACGCCGTCGAAGGCGGCCAGCGCCTTCTGCACCGGCGCATCGGGCAGCTCCAGCTCGGCCGCCACCGCGATGACCGCCAGCGCGTTGAGCACGTTGTGCCGGCCCGGCAGATTGAGCGTGATCGGCAGGTCGGGCATCACCACGCCGTTGCGGCGCTGCGCGGTGAAGCGCATCTGCCCCCCCGGCAGCGCCAGCACGTCGACCGCGCGGATCTGCGCATCCTCGCCGAAGCCGTAGCTCACCACCGGCCGCGAGATCATCGGGATGATGGAACGCACGCCGGGGTCGTCGCCGCAGATGATGGCCGCGCCGTAGAACGGCATGCGGTGGAGGAATTCGAGGAAGGCGTGCTTCAGTCGGCCGAGGTCGTGGCCGTAGGTGTCCATGTGGTCGGCGTCGATGTTGGTCACGACGCTCAGCACCGGCAGCAGGTTCAGGAACGAGGCGTCCGACTCGTCCGCCTCGACCACGATGTAGTCGCCGGCGCCGAGCCGCGAGTTCGCGCCGGCGCTGTTGAGCCGACCGCCGATCACGAAGGTCGGGTCCAGCCCGGCTTCGGCCAGCACGCTGGCGACCAGCGAGGTGGTGGTGGTCTTGCCGTGCGTGCCGGCGATCGCGATGCCCTGCTTCAGGCGCATCAGCTCGGCCAGCATCACCGCGCGCGGCACCACCGGCACGCGCCGGGACCGCGCCGCGATCACCTCGGGGTTGTCTCCCTTCACCGCGGTGGACGTGACCACCGCCTCGGCGCCGGCGATGTGCGCAGCGTCGTGGCCGATCGCCACGCGGATGCCCAGCGAGGCCAGCCGCCGCGTCGTCGCGCCGTCGCTCTGGTCGGAGCCCGACACCCGGTAGCCCAGGTTGTGCAGGATCTCGGCGATGCCGCTCATGCCGGCGCCGCCGATGCCGACGAAGTGGATGTGCTTGACTGCGTGCTTCATGACAGCCCCTCGTCCGACGCGTACGTCGGCCGATCCCCGCGGGGATACGGGCCGGCTTGGGGCGGCCCGGCGCTCGGCCCGCGTGCGCAAGTGTCTGCAGGTTCATCACAGCCCGTCCTTTCGCACGAGACGCTCGATCTCGTCGGCCACACGGGCCGCGGCGCGCGGGCGTGACAGCGCACGCGCCTTCTCGGCCATGCCCAGCAACTGCGGCCGGTCCAGCGTGCGCAGCCGCTCGGCCAGCGCCTGCGGCGTCAACTCGCTCTGCGGCAGGTGGATCGCCGCACCGTGCTGCGCCATGTAGAGCGCGTTGTCGCGCTGGTGCGAGGTGGTGCTCACGATCAGCGGCACCAGGACACTCGCCACGCCGGCGGCACACAGCTCGCTGACCGTCACTGCGCCGGCACGGCAGATCACCACGTCGCAGTGCGCGAGCCGCGCGGCCATGTCGTCGATGAAGGCCAGCACCTCGACACCGTCGTCGATGCCCACGGCCGCATAGGCCTCCTTCACGCCGTCGCGGTTGAGCTGGCCGGTCTGGTGCAGCACGCGCGGCCGTTCCGCGGGCGCCAGCAGGGCCAGCGCCTGTGGCAGGGTCTCGTTGAGCACGCGCGCCCCCAGGCTGCCCCCGACCACCAGCACGCGCAGCGGTCCCTCGCGCCCGGCGTAGCGCACCGGCGGCTCGGGCAGTGTCTCGATCTCGGCACGCACCGGATTGCCGGTGACGACCGCCTGCCTCGTGGTGGCTGCCGCGGCGCCGTCGAAGCCGAAGGCGATGCGGTCGGCCACCGGCTTCAGCGCGCGGTTGCTCATCAGCAGCGCCGCATCGGCATTGACCAGGATCAGCGGCTTGCCCAGCAGCGAGGCCATCAGCCCGCCCGGGAAGCACACATAACCGCCCATGCCCAGCACCGCGGTGGTGGCGCGGCGGCGCAGGATCTTCACGCAGGCCGCGAACGCACCCAGCAGCCGCAGGCCGCCGGTCAGCGTGTGCAGCAGGCCCTTGCCGCGCAGCCCGCTGAAGGCGATGGTGTCCATCTCGATGCCCGACTCGGCGGCCGGCGGCACGAGGCGGTTCTCCATGCCCTGCTCGGTGCCGAGCCAGCTGACGGTCCAGCCGCGGTGCTGCATCTCCTGGGCGACGGCCAGGCCGGGAATGATGTGGCCGCCGGTGCCGGCGGCCATGACGACGAGGTGGCGTTGAGTCATGGCGTGACTCCTGCACCTGCGGACGGCACCGCGCCGGGGCGAGACCCGGCGGGCTGCCGCGCACGGCACCGCACCAAGCCGATAGCCTCAGCCATGCCCTGGATGAAAGCGCCGCTCACGCGCGCCCTCCTCGCATGAGCTGCCGGTTCTCGATATCGACCCGCAACACGATCGCCAACGCCACGCAGTTCATCAGGATCGCCGAGCCGCCGTAGCTCATCAGCGGCAGCGTCAGGCCCTTGGTCGGCAGCACGCCGAGGTTCACGCCCATGTTGATGAACGCCTGACCGCCCATCCAGATGCCGATGCCCTGCGCCAGCAGGCCGGAGAACACGCGGTCGAGCGCGATCGCCTGGCGGCCGATGTGGAAGATGCGGCGCGTGAGCCAGAAGAAGGCGGCGATCACCAGCGCAACGCCGACGAAGCCCAGCTCCTCGCCGATCACCGCCAGCAGGAAGTCGGTGTGCGCCTCCGGCAGGTAGTGCAGCTTCTCGACGCTGGAGCCCAGGCCCTGGCCGAAGATCTCGCCGCGGCCCAGCGCGATCAGCGAATGCGTGAGCTGGTAGCCCTTGCCCTGCGCGTACAGCGGGTCCCAGGGGCTGAGAAACGCCAGGATGCGTTCGGCCCGCCAGGGGCTCGCGATGATCATCGACACGAAGGCGCCCAGCAGCACCGCGATGCTGAGCAGGAACATGCGGCCGTTCACGCCACCGAGGAACAGGATGCCCATCGCGATGGCTGCGATGACGATGAACGCGCCCATGTCGGGCTCGGCCAGCAGCAGCACGCCGATCACCGCGAGCGCGGCCGCCATCGGCGCCACGGCGCGCGTGAAGTGCTCCTTGATCTCCATCTTGCGCACCATGTAGCTGGCGGCATACATGGCGATGCCCAGCTTGGCCAGTTCGCTGGGCTGGAAGCTCATGAAACCCAGCGGGATCCAGCGCCGCGCGCCCTTGCTGGCGCGCCCGATGTGCGGGATGAGCACCAGCACCAGCAGCACCAGCGCGGCGACGAACAGCCACGGCGCCCAGCGCTCCCACAGCCGCAGCGGCACCTGCACCACCGCGAGCGACGCGCCCAGCGCGATCAACAGGCCGAAGGCATGGCGCACCATCAGGTAGTGGTGGGTGGGCGCGACACGCGCGGTGCGCGGGTCGTCCGGCAGCGCGATCGAGGTCGAATAGACCATCACCAGGCCGAGCGCGAGCAGCGCGATCACCACGCAGACCATCATCTGATCGAAGCCCAGCAGGCGCGCCGGCTGGCCGTTGGACACGCTGACCCAGTCGCGGATCGGCAGTGTCTCGCTGCCCGCACCGCGGCCCAGCCAGCGCGCCGCGCGCTCCTTCAGCGCGGCCAGCCCCGGGCGGCGCCG
>NZ_AZND01000024.1:0-27853 GCF_000576205.1 Methylibium sp. T29
GTCGGCCGCGCGCCGAGGCCGCGCACGTCGAACACCGTGTCGAAGCGCCGCCAGCCGGACTCGGCGCCGTCGACCTGCAGCGCGCCGTCGTGCAGCGTGCCGACGCGGCAGCCCCAGTGCCACTGCACGCCGGGGGCATGGTGGTAGAGCGAGAACATCGCCTTCACCGGCTCGATCTGCGCCTCGCCGGGGAGCAGCCAGGCATGGCCGGGCGGCTGCAGCGCGGGCTCCATGTCGGCCAGTTGCTGTGCCGAGAGCGGCGAGGCGGTCGCGCCCGGGACCGCCGCCAGGCGTGCCAGCACGCGCTGCGCGGTGGCGAAGTCGCTGCGATGCGCGAGCAGCAGGCTGCCGAGTTGGCCGAAGGCGGGCGGGTCGGGCAGTGCGGCGACGATGTCGCGCCACAGCGAAATGGAACGCCAGCCGAGCGTCGCGATGTCCGGGCCGGCGTTGTCGAGTTCCGCCAGCGGGCTGAGCATCCCGGCCGCGCTGAAGGCCGCGGCGCCCTGACCGTCGAAGCGCGGCTGCGGGCCGGGCGCCGGGTCGAACACGCTGACGCGGTGGCCGGCGCGCGCCAGCCGCCAGGCCAGCAGCCGGCCCAGCAGGCCGGCGCCGGCGATGCCGAGATCGAGCAAGGGCATGGCGTTCAGCCTTGTCGACGGCGAGCGGGATGTAGATCTCGCCGCCGGCCTGCCGGAACTGGCTCGACTTCTCGGCCATGCCGGCGCCCAGCGCCTGCGCCTCGCTGACGCCGCGCTGCGCGGCGTAGTCGCGCACCTCCTGGGTGATCTTCATCGAGCAGAACTTCGGCCCGCACATCGAGCAGAAGTGCGCCACCTTGCTGGCGTCCTTGGGCAGGGTCTCGTCGTGGAAGTCGCGTGCGGTGTCGGGGTCCAGCGAAAGGTTGAACTGGTCCATCCAGCGGAACTCGAAGCGCGCCTTGGACAGCGCGTCGTCGCGGGCACGGGCGCCGGGGTGACCCTTGGCGACGTCGGCCGCGTGCGCGGCGATCTTGTAGGCGACGATGCCCTGCTTCACGTCCTCGCGGTCGGGCAGACCCAGGTGTTCCTTGGGCGTCACGTAGCACAGCATCGCGGTGCCGAACCAGCCGATCATGGCCGCGCCGATGGCGCTGGCGATGTGGTCGTAGCCGGGCGCGATGTCGATCGTCAGCGGCCCCAGCGTGTAGAACGGCGCCTCGTGGCAGTGCTCGAGCTGCTCGTCCATGTTGGCCTGGATCATGTGCATCGGCACGTGGCCCGGGCCTTCGATCATGGTCTGGACGTCGTGCTTCCAGGCCACCCGGGTCAGCTCGCCCAGCGTGCGCAGTTCGGCGAACTGGGCCTCGTCGTTGGCGTCGGCGGCCGAGCCGGGGCGCAGGCCGTCGCCGAGCGAGAAGCTCACGTCGTAGGCCTTCATGATGTCGCAGATGTCCTCGAAGTGCTCGTAGATGAAGCTCTCGCGGTGGTGCGAGATGCACCACTTGGCCATGATCGAGCCGCCACGCGAGACGATGCCGGTGCGGCGGTCCGCGGTGAGGTGGATGAAGGGCAGGCGCACGCCGGCGTGGATGGTGAAGTAGTCGACGCCTTGCTCGGCCTGCTCGATCAGTGTGTCGCGGAAGATGGCCCAGGTGAGGTCCTCGGCCACGCCGCCCACCTTCTCGAGCGCTTGGTAGATCGGCACGGTGCCGATCGGCACCGGCGAGTTGCGCAGGATCCAGTCGCGCGTGGTGTGGATGTTGCGCCCGGTGGAGAGGTCCATCACGTTGTCGGCGCCCCAGCGGATCGCCCACACCAGCTTCTCCACCTCTTCCTCGATGCTCGACGTGACGGCCGAGTTGCCGATGTTGGCGTTGATCTTCACCAGGAAGTTGCGGCCGATCGCCATCGGCTCCACTTCGGGGTGGTTGATGTTGGCCGGGATGATGGCGCGGCCGCGCGCCACCTCGTCGCGCACGAACTCGGGCGTCACGATGGCCGGGATCTGCGCACCCATCGGGTTGCCGCGCAGGCGCTGTTCGCGCGGGGCGTCGCCGAGGTACTCCCGCATCCACTCGCGCTTGCCGTTCTCGCGCAGCGCCACGTACTCCATCTCGGGCGTGACGATGCCGCGGCGCGCATAGTGCATCTGCGTGACGTTGGCGCCGGCCCTGGCACGGCGCGGAGGCCGCTGCAGCGCTGCGGCGTCGAGGCGCAACTGTTCGATGCGCTGGGCCTCGCGGTCCTCGTGCTTCGCGCCGTCGTCCAGCGCCTGGTGCAGCCGGCCGGCATAGACCTCGGTGTCGGCACGCTCGTCGAGCCAGGGCGTGCGCACGCTGGGCAGGCCGCGCTTCACGTCGATCGCGACGCCGGGCTCGGTGTACGGACCCGAGGTGTCGTACAGCGAGACGGTCTCGCCGTTGGTCAGCGTCACTTCGCGCATCGGTACGCGCAGGTCGCTGCGCGAGCCTTGCAGATAGGACTTGCGCGAGGCGGGGAAGGGCTCGCGTGTCAGCGAGAGCAGGGTGGCGAGCTTGTCGGGGGCGTTCATCGTGGGCTCCTTCGTGAGAGTGATTGCTCCGAAGGTCGCCCCATGAAGACGCCCACCCGGGAAGGGGTGACGCCGCTGGAGTGAGAGCTCTTCTTCCGCCGGTACTAACCGGTTCAAGTTCGCGGGTTCGGATAACCGTCTCAGCACGCAGAACAGCGTGCACCCCGGAGCAGTGGTCATTGTGGAAGGGGGCGGGAACGACTGTCAATGCAGGGCGGCGATGAATTTCAGTCGAATCGTTTTCACGCGCCCGAACGCGATGCGACATCTGTCGCAGGCGAGGGTCTGCGTGCGACAGATGTCGCAGGCCTCGAGCGCGTGGAGATGGCTTGGCGTCAGGTCCGCGCAGGAGAACGAGCGCGACGCGGCCGAGGGCGCCGGTGGGCATGCTGCGTGCTATTGCAGGGGCGGTCGCTGCAGCGCGTGCAGTGGCCGCCGGTGTGTCCGGGACGCGCCTTTCGCGTGGCGCGCCCCATGAATCCCGGGGGTTTCCGCTGTGGCACAGCCCATGGCGATCGGGCGATCATCGAACAACAAGAAGAACTTCAGCCATCGGGAGTAGACGGCAGAAGCCATCGGAGGTGACGAATGATTTCTGAGCGCACGCAGCACATCGACAACGTGGTGTCGGTTGTCACCAACCCCATCGACGAGGCGTCCGAGAAGAGCCGCGTCTACAAGTCCTGGGCCCGCTGCGTCAACGACTACGGGCTCGATCCTTCTCGGCCGACGCCGGCGCGCATCCTGCCGTCGCAGGAGGTGCGCGAGCACCAGCAGCAGATCGAGGAGTTCCTGCGCGTCGCCCGCTCCGGCATGGAAGACATGTACCGCCGCGTGGCCGACCTCGGCTACATGCTGCTGCTGACCGACGCCGCCGGCATCACCGTCGACTACATCGGCAATCCGGCGTGGGACAGCGAGCTGCGCGCCGCCGGCCTCTACCTCGGCGCGGACTGGAACGAGGCTCACGCCGGCACCTGTGGTGTCGGCACCTGCCTGATCGAGCAGACCCCGATCACCTGCCACCAGGCCGAGCACTTCGACGCGACGCACATCGGGCTGACCTGCACCACCGCGCCGCTGTTCGACCCGAACGGCAAGCTGCTGGCCGTGTTCGACGTGTCGGCGCTGCGCTCGCCGCGCGCCAAGGACAGCCAGCACCTCGTGTTCCATCTCACGTCGATGTACGCGCAGATGATCGAGGACGCGAACTTCCTGCGCCACTTCCGCAAGAACTGGATCCTGCGTCTCGGCAAGTCCTGCGGCCTGGTCGACGTGTCCGGTGACACCATGCTGGCCTTCGACGACGACGGCCTGATCGTCGGGGCCAACACCGGCGCGCGCGCCAAGCTGTGGCCGTCGGCGCGCGGCCGTCAGGGCGGGGCGCTGGTCGGTCGCTCGCTGTCGGAGGTGTTCGCCACGCCGATGGAGGCCATCTGGCGCATCGCGCGGGCCGGCACGGGCCTGGACGTGTCGGTCACCTGCTCGGAGCCGCGTGAGCACTACTACGCCACGGTGGTCGCGCCGCGCGAGAAGGGCTCGCTGACCTCGCTGCTGGCGGACCGGCCGGTCACGGTGTCGACCGTGGCCCGCTCGGCCGACAGCTTCCCGGCGCTGGACCGGCTGGCCGGTGGCGACCCGGCGATGGACCGCCTGCTGGTTCAGGCCAAGCGCCTGGTGGACCGCAAGGTCAACATCCTGATCCATGGCGAAACCGGCTCCGGCAAGGAAGTGTTCGCCAAGGCGCTGCACGAATCGAGTTCGCGCGCTCGCATGCCTTTCATCGCGGTCAATTGCGCGTCGATCCCCGAGTCGCTGATCGAGAGCGAGCTGTTCGGCTACACGCCGGGCAGCTTCACCGGCGGCAAGAGCAAGGGCATGAAGGGCCTGATCCTGCAGGCCCACGGCGGCACGCTGTTCCTCGACGAGATCGGCGACATGCCGCTGCATCTGCAGACGCGCTTCCTGCGCGTGCTGTCGGAATCCGAGGTGCTGCCTCTGGGTGCGGAGCGGCCGATCCCGGTCGACTTCACCGTCATCGCCGCGACCCACCGCGACCTGCGCGACCGCGTGGCCGCGGGCACCTTCCGCGAAGACCTCTACTACCGCCTGTGCGGCGCGACGATGTCTCTGCCGGCACTGCGCGAGCGCGCCGACAAGCGCTACCTGATCGAGTCGGTCTTCAACGACGAGGCCAAGGGCCTGACCGAGCACGCCGGCATTTCCGCCGAGGCGATGGAATTGCTGCTGACCTACAGCTGGCCGGGCAACATCCGCGAATTGCGCAACGTGCTGCGATTCGCGCTGGCGATCAGCGGCGACGGGCCGGTGACGGTCGACGACCTGCCGCAGGAGATCGGCATGCAGCGCCTGGGACATGGCCGGCCGCTGCAGTTGCAGGCGAGACTGGGCGACGAAGGTATCGCGATGGCCGCGGGCGTTGACGACATCGACGCGGAGCGACTGCTCAACTCGCTCAAGCGCAACAAGTGGAACATCACGCTGGCCTCGCAGGATCTGAAGGTCTGTCGGGCCACGGTCTATCGGCAGATGAAGCGCTTCAAGATCACGCCGCCGAACCACCAGTAGCGCGCCGGGGGACCGCCCACCGCGCTGCAGTTGCTGCGGCGCGGCGGGAAAACCCTCCGGAGCCGCTGGCGCCCGCCTCCTAGAATGGGAATCCTTCTCAGGAGAGGATCCCATGACGCAAGCGAAAGTCCGGTCCCCGCGCAGCACGACCGCGCCGGCCGACGAAGCCCCGGACGCCGGCAACCTTCGGGTTCTGAAGAAGTACCCGAACCGCCGCTTGTACGACACCCAGACCAGCGGCTACATCACGCTGGCCGACGTGCGGCAGATGGTCCTCGACAACGAGAGCTTCGTCGTGCGCGACGCCAAGACCGGCGAGGACCTGACGCGCAGCATCCTGCTGCAGATCATCCTGGAGGCCGAGACCGGCGGCATGCCGATGTTCACGACGCCGGTGCTGGCACACATCATCCGTCTGTACGGCCACACGATGCAGGGACTGCTGGGCTCCTACCTCGAGAAGAACATCCAGGCCTTCACCGAGATGCAGAGCCGCTTCGCCGAGCAGTCCGGGCTGAGCACCGGCAAGGCCTACAGCCCCGAGCTGTGGGCGCAGTTCATGAACGTGCAGGCGCCGATGATGCAGGGCCTGATGAGCAGCTACCTCGACCAGTCGAAGAACCTGTTCGTGCAGATGCAGGAGCAGATGCACAAGCAGACCGAGAGCCTGTTCTCGGCAACCACCGGCGCGAAGAAGTAGCCGCCACCGGCCGGCCTCGGCCCACGCGAAGGCAGGACGACCCGGATCGGCGAAAATCCGCCGATGACCCAGACTGCTGATGCGGCTTCGACCGCCCTGACCTCGGGCGACGCCGCCTCCCGCAACATCCCCAAGATCGGCTTCGTCTCGCTCGGTTGCCCCAAGGCGCTGACCGATTCGGAGCTCATCCTCACGCAACTGCGTGCCGAGGGTTACGACACCTCGAAGAGCTTCGCTGGTGCCGACCTGGTGATCGTCAACACCTGCGGCTTCATCGACGACGCTGTGAAGGAGAGCCTCGACACCATCGGCGAGGCGCTGGCCGAGAACGGCCGGGTCATCGTCACCGGCTGCCTGGGCGCGAAGGCGGGCGAGGGCGGCGGCAACCTGGTGCGCCAGATGCACCCGAGCGTGCTGGCGGTGACCGGGCCGCACGCGACGCAGGAGGTCATGGACGCCGTGCACGTGCACGTGCCCAAGCCGCACGATCCCTTCGTCGACCTGGTGCCGGCCTACGGCGTGAAGCTCACGCCCAGGCACTACGCCTACCTGAAGATCAGCGAAGGCTGCAACCATCGCTGCAGCTTCTGCATCATCCCCAGCATGCGCGGCGACCTGGTGTCGCGGCCGATCGGCGACGTGCTGAACGAGGCACGTGCGCTGTTCGAGTCGGGCGTGAAGGAACTGTTGGTGATCAGCCAGGACACCTCGGCTTACGGCGTCGACGTGAAGTACCGCACCGGCTTCTGGGACGGCAAGCCGGTGAAGACGCGCATGACCGACCTGGTGGAGCGCCTGGGCGAGCTGGCCGAGCACTTCGGCGCGTGGGTGCGGCTGCACTACGTCTATCCCTATCCGCACGTCGACGAGATCCTGCCGATGATGGCCGCCGGCCGGGTGCTGCCCTACCTGGACGTGCCGTTCCAGCACGCGCATCCCGACGTGCTCAAGCGCATGAAGCGGCCCGCCAACGGCGAGAAGAACCTCGAGCGCCTGCAGCGCTGGCGCGAGGCTTGCCCGCAGATCGTGGTGCGCTCGACCTTCATCGCTGGCTTCCCCGGCGAGACCGAGGCCGAGTTCGCGCACCTGCTCGACTTCATGCGAGAGGCCCGCATCGACCGGGCCGGCTGCTTTGCCTACTCGCCGGTCGAAGGCGCGAGCGCGAACGCGCTGGCCGGCGCCTTGCCCGAGGCCGTGCGCGAGGAACGCCGGGCGCGCTTCATGGCGGTCGCCGAGGCGGTGTCGGCCGAGAAGCTGCGCGAGCGCGTCGGCGCCGAGATGCAGGTGCTGATCGATGCTGCACCGGCGCTCGGCAAGAAGGGCGGCCGAGGCCGCAGTTACGCCGACGCGCCCGAGATCGACGGCGTGGTGCACCTGCTGCCGCCGCAGAAGGCCTCGAAGCAGTTGCGCGTGGGCGAGTTCACGCGCGCCCGCATCGTCGGCACCCAGGGCCACGACCTGGTGGGCCAACCGCTGTGAGTCGCGCATGAGCGGCGGCAGCGACGACGGACGGCGCGGGGACGATCCGCTCACCACCGGCCTGATCCACCACCGCTACGAGCCGCCGGCTGGCTTCGGCGCGGTGCCGCCGGCGGTGCACAAGGCCTCGACGGTGATCTTCCGCAACGTGGCGGCCCTGCGCGCCCGCAACTGGAAGGAGAAGACCGGCTACACCTATGGCCTGCACGGCACGCCAACCACCTTCACGCTCGAGGAACGCATCGCGACGCTCGAGGGCGGGCGCCGGACCCTGCTGGCGCCGAGCGGCCTCGCGGCGATCGTGCTGGTGAACCTGACCCTGCTCAAGTCGGGCGATGAGGTGCTGCTGCCGGCCAACGTCTACGGTCCCGGCAAGGAGCTGGCACGGCAGGAGCTGGCGCGCCTCGGGGTCACGCACCGGTTGTACGACCCGCTGGATGCCGCGGCACTGGCTGCGATGATCGGACCGCAGACGAAGCTTGTCTGGCTCGAGGCGGCGGGATCGGTGACGATGGAGTTCCCCGACCTGGCCGGCCTGGTGGGTGCCTGCCGGGCGCGGGGCGTGACGACCGCGCTCGACAACACCTGGGGCGCCGGCATCGCCTTCTCGCCCTTCGATCAGGGCGTCGACATCTCGGTGCACGCGCTGACCAAGTACCCGTCGGGTGGTGGCGACGTGCTGATGGGCTCGGTGACGACACGCGACGAGGCGCTGCACCAGCGCCTGACGATGACGCACATGCACCTCGGCCTGGGCGTCGGTGCGAACGATGTGGAGTTCGTGCTGCGCTCGCTGCCGACGCTGGCGCTGCGCTATGCCGCGCACGACGCCGCCGCGCGCCGGCTGGCGGCGTGGTGGCAGACGCGGCCCGAGGTGGTGCAGGTGCTGCACCCGGCACTGGCCGGCGCACCCGGCCATGCGCACTGGGCCGCCAGCTGCCGTGCCGCAGCGGGGCTGTTCTCGGTGGTGTTCGATGCGCGCTTCACGCAGCCGCAGGTCGACGCCTTCGTCGATGCGCTGCGGCTGTTCAGGATCGGCTATTCCTGGGGCGGACCGATGAGCCTGGCGGTACCCTACGACCTGACCGTGCTGCGCGGACCGGCCGCGGCGGGGCAGGGCACGCTGGTGCGTTTCTCGGTCGGGCTCGAGGCCGTGGAGGATCTGCAGGCCGACCTCGAACAGGCCCTGGCCATACTGCCGCCCTGAGGTGTGGGCTCAGGTGTCCTTGCGGGGGCTGCTGATCTTGTGCCGCATCAACTGGCCTTTCTCCCGCTCCCAGTCGCGCTTCTTCTCGGTCTCGCGCTTGTCATGCAGGTCCTTGCCCTTGGCGAGGGCGATGTCGGCCTTCACGCGCCCGCCCTTGTAGTGCAGGTTCAGCGGCACCAGCGTGTAGCCCTTCTGCTCGACCTTGCCGACCAGACGACGGATCTCGTCCTTCTTCATCAGCAGCTTCTTGGTCCGGTCGGCCTGCGGGTGGACGTGGGTGGACGCGGTGCGCAGCGGGTTGATCCGGCAGCCGATCAGGAACAGCTCGCCGTCCTTGACGACGACGTAGCCATCGGTCAGCTGCACCTGGCCGGCGCGGATGGCCTTCACTTCCCAGCCTTCGAGCACCATGCCGGCCTCGAACTGCTCCTCGATGGTGTAGTTGAAGCGGGCCTTCTTGTTGTCTGCGATGGCCATGAAGCCTCTCAATAGAATCGCTTCATTGTATGAAGCACGTCAAGAAGTCCGTTCTGCTGTGGTACTCGGCGCAGGAGATGTACGCACTCGTCACCGACGTGCCGGCCTATCCGCAGTTCCTGCCGTGGTGCGACCGCACCGAGGTGCTCGAATCGACCGAGCACGGCATGACGGCCCGCCTGCATCTGGCCTACCACGGCGTCCGCCACGCTTTCACCACCCGCAACGAGCACCAGGCCGGCCGGTCGGTCGTGGTCTCGCTGGTCGACGGGCCGTTCTCGCAACTGGAGGGTGTGTGGCAGTTCGTGCCGCTGGGCGCCCCGGCCGACGACAGCGCGGCGCCGCGGGCCTGCCGCGTCGAGCTCGACCTGCGCTATGCCTTCAGCAGCCTCGCGCTGGAAGCGGTGGTGAGCCCGGTGTTCGATCGCATCGCCAACACCCTGGTCGACTCCTTCGTCAAGCGCGCCGAGCAGGTGCATGGGCCGCGCTGAGGGTCAGCCGGTGCGGGTGGAGGTGGCCTACAGCCCGCGCGGGCGCGCGGTCGACCTGAGCGAGCTGGTGCTGGCCGAGGGCTGCACCGCGCTGCAGGCGCTGCAGGCGAGCGGCCTGCTGGAGCGGCACCCGGAGATCGACCTGGCGGTGCTGCGCGTCGGCGTGTGGGGACGTCTGTGTCCGACGGACGAACGGCTGCGCGAGGGCGATCGGGTGGAGGTCTACCGACCGCTGACGGTCGATCCGAAGGAAGCGCGGCGCCTGCGCTACCGCCGCCAGCGCAGCCTGCTCAGCGGCACTCGGTGACCATCGCCTGGCGGGTCTGCTCGACCTCTCGGGCACGGGCGGCGTCGTCGAGGATCTCGCGCTCGCCCTGGGCGTTGGTGCGGGCGATGCGCTGGCCGCTGTCGAGCGAGCGCATGTAGGTGCGGGCGCGTTCGCAGTTCTGCGCCTTCTGCTGGGCGACACGTGCCTCGTCGGCGCGTCGCTTGGCGGCCTCTTCCTGCTCGGCCTGCTTGCGCTTGGCCTCGAGCGCGGGATCGCTGGCGCTGGCGGCAGCGGCCGGTGCCGACGCCGCACTCGCGGCGGGCTGCACGACCACCGGCGCAGCGCTCAGCGGGCGCTGCAGGATGTCCTTCGCCGGCGTACCGGAGGGCGGCGGCAGATCGCTGTACTGGACCTGGCCTCGGCCGTCGCGCCACTTCCATTGCGCCTGGGCCGGCAGGCAGGCGACGAGCACGCAGCGCCGAGCAGGGCGCCGAGCCAGCGGGTGGTGAGTGCGGTCATGGCGCGAGTTTAGCGGTCGACCCGCGAACGGCCGTGCAGCGCGACGGCAGGGGTCCGGTCGCCGGCGGCAGCGAGCGTGCATTCCTCACGCCGGAACGTCGCACAGAGCCGCCTCCGTATAATCTGCTTTTGCGACTGGAGCTTTTCCCATGCGCCTTCTCGGCAAAGCACTCACCTTCGACGATGTGTTGCTGGTGCCCGCCTTCTCCCAGGTCCTGCCGCGCGACACCAGCCTGGCGACGCGTCTGTCCCGCAACATCACGTTGAACCTGCCGCTGGCGTCTGCCGCCATGGACACGGTGACCGAGGCGCGCCTCGCGATCGCGCTGGCGCAGGAGGGCGGCATCGGCATCGTCCACAAGAATCTCAGCCCCAAGCAGCAGGCCGCCGAGGTCTCGCGCGTCAAGCGCTACGAGTCGGGACTCCTGCGCGATCCGATCACCATTTCATCGGGCGTTCGGGTCCAGGACGTGATCAACCTGTCGCGCCAGCACGGCATCTCCGGCTTCCCGGTGGTCGACGACGGCAAGGTCGTCGGCATCGTCACGGGTCGCGACCTGCGCTTCGAGACCCGACTGGATGCGCCGGTGCGCGAGATCATGACGCCGCGCGAGCGCCTCGTCTCGGTCAACGAGGGCGCCACGCTCGAGGAAGCCAAGTCGCTGATGCACCGGCACAAGCTCGAGCGCGTGGTGGTCGTGAACGCCGCCAACGAGCTGCGCGGCCTGTTCACGGTGAAGGACATCACCAAGCAGACCAACTTCCCGAACGCAGCGCGCGACGCCCAGGGCAAGCTGAGGGTCGGCGCCGCGGTCGGTGTCGGCGAGGGCACCGAGGAGCGCGTCGAGGCGCTGGTGAAGGCTGGCGTCGATGCGATCGTCGTCGACACGGCGCACGGCCACAGCAAGGGCGTGATCGAGCGCGTGCGCTGGGTCAAGAGGAACTATCCGCAGGTCGACGTGATCGGCGGCAACATCGCCACCGGCGAGGCGGCGCTGGCGTTGGCCGAGGCGGGCGCCGACGGCGTGAAGGTCGGCATCGGGCCGGGCTCGATCTGCACCACCCGCATCGTCGCTGGCGTCGGCGTGCCGCAGATCACCGCGATCGACAACGTGGCCACCGCGCTCAAGGGCAGCGGCGTCCCGCTGATCGCCGACGGCGGCATCCGCTACTCCGGCGACATCGCCAAGGCCCTGGCCGCCGGCGCCAACACCGTGATGATGGGGGGCATGTTCGCCGGCACCGAGGAAGCGCCGGGCGAGATCGTGCTGTACCAGGGCCGTAGCTACAAGAGCTACCGCGGCATGGGCTCGATCGGTGCCATGCAGCAGGGCAGCGCCGACCGCTACTTCCAGGACAACACGGGCGCCAACCCGAACGCGGACAAGCTGGTGCCCGAGGGCATCGAAGGCCGGGTGCCCTACAAGGGCTCGGTGATCGCCATCCTGTTCCAGATGGCCGGCGGCTTGCGCGCCTCGATGGGCTATTGCGGCTGCGCCTCGGTGGAGGAGATGCGCGAGCGTGCCGAGTTCGTCGAGATCACCTCGGCCGGCATCCGCGAGAGCCACGTGCACGACGTGCAGATCACCAAGGAAGCGCCGAATTACCGCGCCGACTGAACCGACACGGCGGCACGCCGAGGGCGTGTCGATCCGTGGCGCCCGCGCCGACGGCGGGCTGGAAAGACCGAGCCGATGACCTCCCCGCCGCGGGCCCGCGTAGCGGCCATGCCCTTCATCCTGATCACGGTGCTGATCGACATGGTGTCGATCGGCCTGATCATCCCGGTGCTGCCGCTGCTGGTCGGCAGCTTCACCGGCTCGCCCTCCGACACCGCGTTCTGGTTCGGCGTGGTCACCTTCGCCTTTGCGATCGCCAACTTCTTCGGCTCGCCGATCCTCGGCGCACTGTCCGACCGCTACGGGCGCCGGCCGGTGCTGCTGATCGGCTTCTGCGGCCTCGCGCTCAACTTCTTCTTCACGGCGCTGTCGACGGCGCTGTGGATGCTGGTGGCGGTGCGCCTCGTCGGCGGGGCGATGCAGGCGAATGCCGCGGTCGCCAACGCCTACGTCGCCGACATCACGCCGCCCGAACAGCGGGCACGGCGCTTCGGACTGCTGGGCGCGATGTTCGGCCTGGGCTTCATCCTCGGGCCGGTGCTGGGCGGGCTGCTCGGCGCGATCGACCTGCACCTGCCGTTCTACGTGGCAGGCTCACTGGCGCTGGTGAACTGCCTGTACGGCTGGCTGGTGCTGCCCGAGTCGCTGCCTGCCGAGCGCCGGCGTGCGATCGACTGGAAGCGCGCCAACCCGTTCAGCGCGCTCCGGGACCTGGCCGGCCTGAAGGGCGTGGGCTCGCTGGTGGCGGTGCTGGCGCTGTCGGGGCTGGTGCAGTTCACGCTGCACATCACCTGGGTGCTGTACACCACCTACAAGTTCGGCTGGGGACCGCTGGAGAACGGCTGGTCGCTGTTCGCGGTCGGGCTGATGTCGGCCCTGGTGCAGGGCATGCTGCTGGGGCGGCTGCTCAGGCGCTTCAGCGCGCAGCGGCTGGCGGTGACCGGCTTGGTGTCGTCGAGCCTGGCCTATGTCTGCTGGGGCCTCGCGACCGAGGGCTGGATGATGTACGTGGTGATCGCGTGCAACGTGCTCGGGTTCGGCGTCACGGCCTGCCTGCAGAGCATCGTGTCGAACGCTGCCGACCCGCGCACCCAGGGGCAGACGATGGGCGCGGTGTCGTCATTGAACAGCCTGATGGCCGTGGTGGCGCCGGTGATCGGTGCACCGCTGCTCGGCCTGGTGTCGCACCTGCCGCAGGGCGACTGGCGCATCGGCGCCCCCTACTACTTCTGCGCCGTGCTGCAGGCCACGGCCATGCTGCTGGCGCTGCGGCATTTCCGTGCGCAGCGCGGCCAGCGCGCCGCGGCTGTCGCGACCGAATCTCCCGTCTGATCGAACCGTCTCGAGCCCTCCACCATGCACGACAAGATCCTCATCCTCGACTTCGGTTCCCAGGTCACGCAGCTGATCGCAAGGCGCGTCCGCGAGGCGCATGTGTACTGCGAGATCCACCCGAACGACGTGTCGGACGAGTTCATCCGCGAGTTCGCGCCGAAGGGCATCATCCTGTCGGGCAGCCACGCCAGCACCTACGAGGACCACGACCTGCGCGCCCCGCAGGCGGTGTGGGAGCTGGGCGTGCCGGTGCTCGGCATCTGCTACGGCATGTTCACGATGGTGGTCCAGCAGGGCGGCGAGGTTGAGGCCAGCGCGCACCGCGAGTTCGGCTACGCCGAGGTGAGGGCGCATGGCCACACCCGGCTGCTGCAGGGCATCGAGGACTTCAGCACCCCTGAGGGCCATGGCATGCTGAAGGTGTGGATGAGCCACGGCGACAAGGTCACCAAGCTGCCGCCCGGCTTTAAGCTGATGGCCAGCACGCCGAGCTGCCCGATCGCCGGCATGGCCGACGAATCGCGCGGCTACTACGCGGTGCAGTTCCACCCCGAGGTCACGCACACGGTGCAGGGGCGCGCGCTGCTGGAGCGCTTCGTGCTCGAGATCGCGAAGGCGCAGCCCGACTGGGTGATGAAGGATCATGTCGCCGAGGCGGTGGCGGCGATCCGTGCGCAGGTGGGTGACGAGGAGGTGATCCTCGGCCTGTCGGGTGGCGTGGACTCCAGCGTGGCGGCGGCGCTGATCCACCGCGCCATCGGCGACCGGCTGACCTGCGTGTTCGTCGATCACGGCCTGCTGCGCCTGAACGAAGGCGACATGGTGATGGAGATGTTCGCCGGCAAGCTGCACGCGAAGGTGGTCCGCGTCGATGCCGCCGAGCTGTTCATGAACGAGCTGGCCGGCGTGGCCGACCCCGAGGCCAAGCGCAAGATCATCGGCCGGCTGTTCGTCGATGTCTTCAAGGCCGAGGCGGCCAAGCTCAAGGCGAGCGGCGCGGGGCACCGCGGCGCGACCTTTCTGGCGCAGGGCACGATCTACCCGGACGTCATCGAGTCGGGCGGTGCCAAGACCAAGAAGGCCACCACGATCAAGAGCCACCACAACGTCGGCGGCCTGCCCGAGCAGCTCGGCCTGAAGCTGCTCGAGCCGCTGCGCGACCTGTTCAAGGACGAGGTGCGCGAGCTGGGCGTGGCCCTGGGCCTGCCGCACGACATGGTCTACCGCCATCCCTTCCCGGGCCCTGGCCTGGGCGTGCGCATCCTCGGCGAGGTGAAGAAGGACTACGCCGACCTGCTGCGCCGCGCCGACGCGATCTTCATCGAGGAGCTGCGCAACACCGTCGACCCGGCCTCCGGCAAGACCTGGTACGAGCTCACCAGCCAGGCCTTCGCGGTCTTCCTGCCGGTCAAGAGCGTGGGCGTGATGGGCGACGGTCGCACCTACGACTACGTGGTCGCGCTGCGCGCGGTGCAGACCAGCGACTTCATGACCGCCGACTGGGCCGAACTGCCCTATGCGCTGCTCAAGCGCACCTCGGGCCGCATCATCAACGAGGTGCGCGGCATCAACCGCGTGACCTACGACGTGAGCAGCAAGCCGCCAGCGACGATCGAGTGGGAATGAGCCAGAATGGCTCGACAGCGTTCGGCGTAGTTCGCCGAATCGCAAATTCCCGTGACGTGACAATGGGTTAGCGTTCAGGCAGTACATCGGCGTTCATCGTCGACCGCGACCAAGTGACGGTATCCCTGACGGGCTTTGCGCTGCTACGCTGAAGTCGCTCGAAAAGTACCGTCAGGCGGTCTGACGGTATCGGGTGACGGTATCGGTGAGGCCCTCATGTCAGTCGTACGCCACCTGGACGAGTCCGCCAGCGCGGTCCCTTCGCGGGTCCGCTCGCTCACGGATCTCCAGCTCAAGGCCCTGAAGCCGCGGGACAAGGCCTACAAGGTCAGCGACCGGGACGGGCTGTATGCCTACGTGGCGCCTTCCGGGAGCGTCAGCCTGCGGTTCGACTACCGCATCGGCAAGCGGCGGGAGACCCTGACTCTCGGTCGCTACGATCCGACAGCCCCGGCGCGCGTACCCCGGCCCATGGACGTGCTCGACTACGGCATGGGCCTGTCCCTGGCCGAAGCCCGACTCCTGCTGATCAAGGCGAAGCGTTCGCTCGACGAGGGCGTGTCGCCGTCGCGTGCGAAGGCGGAGAAGAAGGCCGCAGAAACCGACGCGCTGACGTTCGGCAAGTGGGTCGAGCGCTACTTCGAGTTCAAGGGCGACCCGAAGAGCAAGGGCGAGCAGCTCGCCGACAGCACGCTCGCGATGCGTCGATCGACCTACAAACGCGCGCTGGAGAAGCCGCTCGGCAGGTTGATGCTTGAGGAGATCACGCCGAACCGGCTCGCCGCCCTGTGCGATGACATCAAGGCACAGCGGGGTCCGGCTGTGGCAGTGCACGCGCGGGAAATCGTCCTGATGGTCTACCGGCATGTCCAGCGCAAGGGGATCGAGGTGTCGAACCCGGCCGAGCGCGTGCAGGCGAGCGCCATCGCCCGCTTCGAGCCGCGTGATCGGGCGTTGTCCCCGAGCGAGCTGCGCCTGTTCCTCGCGGCGCTTGATCAGGCTGCGACGATGCCCACGCTGCGGCTGGCCGTTCGCTTCGTGCTCCTGACGGGCGTTCGCAAGGGCGAGTTCATCGGCGCGACCTGGGACGAGGTCGACTTCGACGGCGAGACCTGGACCATTCCATCGCGCAGGATGAAGGGCGGCAAGCCGCACATCGTCTACCTGAGCGACCAGGCGCTGGACATCCTGACGACGCTGCGATCGTGCTTCTCGGCGAGCCGCTATCTGCACCCCGGACGGTACGACAGCGATCTTCCGATCAGCGATGCGACCCTGAACCGGGTCATCGCCATGGCAATTAGCCGAATTCAGACGACGGTGCCGGACTTCCTGCCGTTCACCGTGCACGACCTGAGACGGACGTTCAGCACCTCGCTGAACAGGGCCAAGTTCGATGAGCGCTGGATCGAGATGGCCCTGGCGCATGCCCCTCGAAACCGCATCGCCGCAACCTACAACGTCGCGCGCTATGCAGCCGAGCGTCGAATCATGATGCAGGCCTGGGCGGACATGCTGACCCTGTGGGAACAAGGCAAGTCAGCACGGGACGTGATTGCGAAGGCCAGGCGAGATGCTTCCGAAGTGATGGACCTGGAACTTGCCGACGATCTTTGATCGCCCTTGTTGGTGTCGCTGAAGCTCTGACGGACCCGCCTTCGGCATCGGGCGACTGCCGGCTTGGAGGACACCCGTTCAAGGTGAAACCGAAGCCGGCGCAAGCCCTGCCTGCGTCAGTCCACCTTCGCCGTCCGCAGGCGCAATGCGTTGCCGATCACGCTCACCGACGACAACGCCATCGCCGCCGCGGCGACCACCGGTGACAGCAGCAGCCCGAAGAACGGGTACAGGACGCCGGCCGCGAGCGGAATGCCCGCGACGTTGTAGGCAAAGCTCAGGAACAGGTTCTGCCGGATGTTCTTCATGGTTGCGTGCGACAGCGTGCGCGCCCGCACGATCCCCATCAGGTCGCCCTTGAGCAGAGTGATCCCCGAACTCTCCATCGCCACATCGGTGCCGGTCCCCATCGCGATGCCCACGTCGGCTGCAGCCAAGGCTGGCGCGTCGTTGACGCCGTCGCCGGCCATCGCCACCACCCGGCCCTCGGCCTTCAAACGCTGCACGACCGAGGCCTTGTCCTCGGGGAAGACCTCGGCCACGACCTCGTCGATGCCGAGTTCGCGGCCGACCGCCTCGGCCGTGGTCTTGCCGTCGCCGGTCAGCATGACGATGCGCACGCCCGCGCCCTTGAGAGCCCGCAGGGCCTGGGCCGTCGTCACCTTGATCGGGTCGGCAATCGCCACGAAGCCTGCCAGCGCGCCGCCCACGCCGACGAAGATGACCGTCGCCGCCTTCTGGCGCTGCGCCTCCGCTGCGGCGACCTGGATCGCCGTGTCGATGCCGTGCTCGGCCAGGAACTTGGCGCTGCCCGAGACGATCACCTGGCCGTCGACGGTGCCGATGACACCCTTGCCGACGGGCGAGTCGAAGTCCGTGACGGGCGACAGCGGCAGCTTGCGGTCCTGCGCGTCCATCACGATGGCCATCGCCAGCGGATGCTCACTGGCACGCTCGACGCTCGCGAGCTTCTGCAGCACGGCGTCGGCGGTGAAGCCCGGCGCGGGCTCGATGTGAACAACTTTGGGCCGGCCCTCGGTCAGCGTCCCGGTCTTGTCAACGACCAGCGTGTCGACCTTCTCCATGCGTTCGAGCGCCTCGGCGTCGCGGATCAGCACGCCGTTCTGCGCGCCACGGCCGACACCCACCATGATCGACATCGGCGTGGCCAGCCCCAGCGCACAGGGGCAGGCAATGATGAGCACGGCTACCGCCGTGATCAGCGCGTAGCTGAACGCCGGCGACGGCCCCCAGACCAGCCAGGCGACGAACGTCAACACCGCCACGCCGATCACCACGGGGACAAACCAGCCCGCCACCTCGTCGGCCATGCGCTGGATGGGAGCCCGGCTGCGCTGGGCGGCGGCCACCATGTGCACGATCTGCGAGAGCAGGGTGTCGGCGCCGACCTTCTCGGCGCGCATCACGAAGCCACCGGTCTGGTTCAGCGTTCCGGCCGTGACCTTGGAGCCCATCGCCTTCGCCACCGGGATCGGCTCGCCGGTCACCATCGACTCGTCGACGTTGCCCTTGCCCTCGGTGAGTTCGCCGTCGACCGGCACCTTCTCGCCGGGGCGCACGCGCAGCAGGTCTCCGACCTGGATGGCGTCGACCTGGACGGCTTCGTCGCTGCCGTCGGCGTTCACCTTCACCGCCGTCTTCGGTGCCAGGCCAAGCAGGGCCTTGATGGCGCCCGAGGTCTTCTCACGGGCGCGCAGCTCGAGCACCTGGCCGAGCAGAACGAGCACGGTGATGACCGCCGCCGCCTCGAAGTAGATCGCGACGGCGCCATCGGCCATGCGCAGGTTCGCGGGGAACAGCTGCGGTGCCACCGTGCCGACGATGCTGTAGAGCCAGGCCGCGCCGGTGCCCAGCGCGATGAGTGAGAACATGTTCAGGCTGCGGTTCTTCACCGACGCGACGGCGCGCACGAAGAAGGGCCAGCCCGCCCACAGCACCACCGGGGTGCCGAGAAGCAGCTGTATCCAGTTCGACATCTGCTGGCCGAGCACGTGACTGAGGTTCGTCAGGTGGCCGCCCATCTCCAGCGCGAAGACAGGCACGGTCAGTGCGGTGCCGATCCAGAAGCGCTTCGTCATGTCGCGCAGCTCGGGGCTCTCGCCTTGCTCGGCAGTGGCCAGCACGGGCTCCAGCGCCATGCCGCAGATGGGGCAGCTCCCCGGTCCCATCTGGCGCACCTGTGGGTGCATCGGGCAGGTGTATTCAACCTGGCTTGTGTCGACACCGGGGACTGGTTTCGGCTGCGACGGTGCGTGGGCGTGGTGCCCGTGGTCGTGGTGGCCGTGCGCCGCGTGGTCGTGGTGCCCGCCCTTCATCACGGTGCCGTCGGGCATCACGTGGGTGCCTTCGGCCGCATGCACGTGATGCGCGTGATCGTGGGTGGTGCTGGTGCGGTCGGGCATGGCGCTCTCCTGTTGTCGCCGACAGTCTCCACCTTGTCCCGGTGGGAAGGTCAAGGGCGCGCTATCGAGCGGCGAAGACGGCTGCAATCCACAGGCCGAGCACGGCCAAGCCAAGCCAGCATAGCCAGAACAATGCCCGCTCCCACCAGAGGGGTGGCCCGTCCTGACGCTCGAGCTGGACCTTCAGGGTCATGCCGATGCCGTGGACGAGTGCGCCGCCAGCGAGCAGCGGCAGGGCGTAGGCGCGGAGCCACTCCGGCAGTAACAGTGCCGCTCCAGCGCCCAGAGCGATGGCTCCCAGCCCCGAGGCCAGCTCGGCAGCCTTCACGTGACCGCGAGGCCCGGACTTCATGTCAAGGCGGCGGCGTATGGTCCTTGCGCTGCCCGTGGTCGCGATGGCCATGGTGCCCGTGTCCATGGAAGAAGTGCATCAGCGGGCATGCCAGCAGGAACAGGTAAGGGATGGCCTGCGTCACGTGCGTCAAATGCTCGGTGAGCAGGTAATAGATGCCGACCGCGCCCGCGACGAGCATAAAGGCGCCCAACGGCGAGCGCCAGCGCGACGGTGGAGTGGGATCCTGGGGATGCATGACCCGCCTCGACCTACTTGGCCGCTGGCGCCTTCATCGCCTCGCGGTCCATCATCATCTTCATCATCATTTCCATCATGTCCATGCGCTTGCCCATCATCTCCGGGCTCATGGGCATGCCGCCCATCCCCATACCGCCCTTGCCGCTGCGCATCTGGCCCATCATCGCCATGTTGTCCTGCATGAGCTTCATGTGCTCCTGCATCAGCCGGGACCGATCCTCCGGCGTCTTGGCAGCCATCATCCTGTCGTGCATCTCCTGCATCGACTTCATCATCGAGTCCATCTGCCCGGGTGTCGGTGCCGCGGGACCGGCAGCTGCGGTACCTGGCGGGTGATGGGCGGCGTGGTCCTGTTCCTTGGGGCCAGCGGCACACCCGGCCAGCACGAACGAGGTGCCGAGTGCTGCGAGGGCGAGCTTCATATGGCCTCCTGAGATTGCGTCGGTCAGTATGTGCGCGGCACCTGCTGTGCGGCCTTGACATGCCTCAAAGGCTTCTGCACTCCCAGGTCAGCTGCGGCATCCGCAGCAGCCACCCGTCTTCACGGGCTCTGCCACCACCGTCGCGGCCTGCACCGGCACGGGCGTGTAGCCGGCCTCGGCGATGGCGTCGTTCAGTTCCTGGGCGTCCGCTTCGGTCGGCTCCACCATGACGAGATGCTGCGCCAGGTCGATGGTGACCTTCGCATCCTTGTCGGTGGCCTTGATGGCCTTGGTGATGGTGCTGACGCAGTGGCCGCAGGTCATGTCGTCTACGCGGAAGACTTGCATCGCTTGCTCCTTGGGTTGTCGATGGCGTCATCATTGACCTTGCCACTGTGACAAGGTCAACACTGCTGGGCGTGCCTCTCCAATCGTTGACCTCGGACGGAACCCGAGCCGTATTCGAAGAGTCAACGCGGCGAGCGGGTGTGCCTTACCTCACCGCACGAAACCGGAGCTCTCCATGAAGCTGTATTCGCTTGTTGTTGGCACTGCAATGACTTTGTCTGGCGCGGCCTTCGCCCAGACCTCGACCGCGGACCACTCGGCGCATCACCCTCCTGCTGCATCTGCCGCTGCGGCTGCAACTGCGACCAGCGAAGGCGAAGTCCGTAAGGTCGACAAGGAGCAAGGCAAGGTGACGCTGAAGCATGGCCCCATCGCCAACCTCGACATGCCAGGCATGACGATGATCTTCAAGGTCGCCGACCCCAAGATGCTCGACAACCTCAAGCCAGGCGACAAGGTGAAGTTCGCGGCGTCCAACAAGGACGGTGCCATCACCGTCACGGCCATCGAAGTGGCGAGGTGAGGATCGCATCTGCAACCTCCTTCTGTCGCTGACGCTGGTTGCAGGCACGACCGACGGGTCAGCGCAGCACGTCGACCACCACGTTCAGGCCGGCGGCCATGCCGGCCTGTAGGGCTTGGAAATCAAGGCGCCGTCGGCCGCGCAGATCCCGGGTGGCCGGGATGACCCAGGTCAAGCCACGCGTGCCGGCCCACGCTCGAATTCGGCAAGGACGCTAGACTGTCCTGATCCATGCTGCGTCGTCGCCTATTCCGCCTCATCACCGCAGTCCTTGCGGTGATGTCGCTGCTGTTCTCGCAGCTGGCGCTGGCGAGCTATGTCTGCCCGGGCCAGCCGGACATCGAAGCCATGGCCGCGATGGCCGAAGCGGGCACGCCCTGCGAAGGCATGGACCAGGACCAAGCGGTCCTGTGCCACCAGCACTCCGCCGACCCTGGCAAGACCTTCGAGGCGGTGAAGCTGCCGGCGGTGGGCCAGCCGGTGGTCGCGCAGGTGCTTGAGCTGCCGCTGGTGCTCGAGGCCCAGCAGGCTCGCGCCGTCCCGACGACGGCCACGCCGGAGGCCCAGCCGCCTCCGGACCCGCTCTTCCTGTCCACGCTCAGACTCAGGGTCTGACCCGCTCCGTCGACTGACCGGTGCTGGTGCGGCATGTCCGCACGCAAGCCACGTTCCCGCTCGTCCTCGGAGTCTTTCGATGTCCATCCACATCCTGCGCGCAGCCGCTTTGGCCGCCGCCTTGCTTTCGGCCAACTGGGCCACCGCGGCACCCTTGTCGCTCGAACAGGCCCTGGACCTGGCGGCCCAACGCTCGCAGATGGCACGCGCCGCACGAGCCGGTGCGACAGGCGCGGCCGAGATGGCGCGTGCCTCCGGGCAGCAGCCCGACCCGATGCTTGCCGTCGGCATCGACAACCTGCCCGCGACCGGCTCGAACCGCTTCCGCACGAGCGCCGAGGAGATGACGATGAAGCGCATCGGCATCGCCCAGGAGTGGGTCCCGGCCGACAAGCGCACCGCACGCGAGGCCGTGGCCAACGCGGTCGCCGGCCGCGAGTTGGTTGCTGAGCATGTCGCGGTGGCCGAGGCTCGCCTGCAGACCGCGCTGGCCTACATCGACGCCTATTACGCGGGCATGGCGCTGGAGCTCACCACGCTCAACGAGAAACATGCCCGCGAAGAGCTCGAGGCCGGCAAGGGCCGCCTGGCGACGGTCTCTGGCAGCAGCGCCGAGGTGCTCGGCCTGGCCGGTGCTGTCGGCGTGGCCGAGGACGAGTCTGCCGACCAGCGACAGCAACAGGGCGCCGCGGCCGCGGTGCTGCAGCGCTGGACCGGCATGCCGGTCGACGGGCTGTCGGAGCCGCGAACAGCGACCGTCCCCGCGCTGGACGCGTACGTCGCCGCACACCCGGTCGTCGTGACCAAGCTGCGCGACATCGAGGTCGCCCGCCAGGAAGCCTCGGCGGCCACCTTGAACCGCAAGCCCAACTGGACCTGGGAGGTGTCGTACGGACAGCGGCAGGGCATGTCGGACCTCGTCTCCTTCGGGGTGCGCATTCCCTTGCCCGTTGCGCCCGCCGCCCGACAAGACCGCGAGACAGCCGCCCGGCTGGCACTTGTGGACAAGGCGGAGGCAGAACTCGAAGAGGCACGGCGCGCAGCGGCGGGCGAGTACGCGGCACTCGTCAGCGACGCCCGGCGGCTGCAGGAACGCATGGAGCGCTTCGACGCCGGCGTGCTGACTCCCCTGCGGCAACGCACCGCAGCCACGCTGGCCGCCTACCGCTCCAACCAGGCCAGCCTGGTGATGCTGTTCGAGGCGCGCCATGCCGAGGTCGAGGCGCAGCGCAAGCTGCTGGCGCTCCGGCGCGACCTGACCAAGACACAGGCGCAACTCGCCTTCAAGCCGATTGCGCAAGGAGCCGTGCGATGAGCCGCCTTCAAGTCTCTCTCGTTGCCCTGGCCGCGGTGGCCGGGATTGCCGGTGCCGCGTTCTACCTGGGCCGCAGCACCGCCGACCACGCCTCGATGGCGTCATCCGCCACGGCTTCATCGGGGGCCGAGCGCAAGGTCCTGTATTGGCACGACCCGATGGTGCCGGGCCAGAAGTTCGACAAGCCGGGCAAGTCGCCGTTCATGGACATGCAGCTCGTGCCGGTCTATGCCGATGAAGCCGGCGACAGCGGCGTCAAGGTGAGTCCGCAGGTCCAGCAGAACCTCGGCATCCGAACGGCCGTGGTGACGAGGGCGGAGGTCAGCTCCTCGTTCGATGCGGTGGGCGCGGTGCAGTTCGACGAGCGATTGAGCGTGGCTGTGCAGACACGGACCGCCGGCTACCTCGAGCGGCTCGCCGTCCGGGCGCCGATGGAGAGGGTGGTCAAGGGGCAAGCCCTGGGCACGGTGTTCGCGCCGGATTGGCTCGGGCCGCTGAACGACATCGTCGCCCTGACGAAGGCGGGCGCATCGCCGGAGCTGCTGGCGGCTGCCCGAGAGCGCACCCGCGCGATGTCCATCCCTGCCGAGCTGGTCCGCCAGGCCGAGGCAGGCGGGACGCCACAGGCGCGCTACACGCTCGTCGCGCCCGCGAGTGGCGTCATCGCGGAGCTCGGCGTGCGGGAGGGAGTAGCGGTCTCTCCCGGCATGACACTGTTCCGCATCGCCGGCCTGGAGCGCGTCTGGGCCGTCGCCGAAGTGCCCGAGGCGCAGGCTGTGCGGCTCCAGCGCGGCCAGAAGGTGAATGCCGTCCTGCAGGCTGACCCGACGCAAAGCTTCACCGGAACAATGCAGGAGGTCCTGCCCCAGGTGAACGCGGCCACGCGCACCCTGCAGGCCCGCTTCGAGGTCGACAACCGTGGCGGCAGGCTGGTGCCCGGCATGTTGCTGCGCCTGCAATTCGCTGGCCCGGTTGCGTCCCGGCTCGTCGTACCTGCCGAATCGGTCATCCGCACCGGCACGCGCGCTGTCACCATCGTGCGCAAGGCCGACGGGACCTTCGAGCCGCGCGAGGTGAAGCTCGGCGTCGAACTGGGCGAGCAGCTCGAGGTGGTCCAGGGGCTGGCGGAAGGCGATGAGGTGGTCGCCAGCGGTCAGTTCCTCGTGGACTCGGAAGCGCGCCTGCGGTCGGTGCTCGGCAGCATGGCTTCGGCCCAGCCGGCATCCGCCGCGGCATCGACGGCCAGCTCGGGCACCTTCACGGCGCAGGGCAAGGTGGAGAGCGTCGATGCGGACAGCATCACCATCTCGCACGGTCCCGTGCCGGCGTTGAAGTGGCCAGAGATGACGATGGGCTTCGGCAAGGCCGACCCGAATGCCTTCGCCGACGTCAAGCCCGGCGACACAGTGCAGTTCGAGTTCCGGCAGGGCGGGCCGATGGACTACGAACTGGTCTCCATTCAGCGCAAGGGAGCGGCGAAGTGATTGCCGCGCTCATCCGCTGGTCGGTGGTCAACCGCTTCCTGGTGCTCATCGCGACCGCCTTCCTCGTGGTGGCCGGCCTGTGGTCGGTGTCGCGCACACCCGTCGACGCCTTGCCCGACCTGAGCGACGTGCAGGTGATTGTTCGCACCACCTACCCCGGCAAGCCGCCGCAGGTGGTGGAGGACCTGGTCACCTATCCGCTGACCACGACCATGCTCAGCGTGCCCGGTGCCAAGACCGTGCGCGGCTATTCGTTCTTCGGCGATTCCTTCGTCTACATCCTGTTCGACGACAAGACCGACCCGTACTGGGCCCGGTCCCGCGTCGTCGAGTACCTGAACCAGGTGCAGAGCCGGCTGCCGCCGGGGGCGACTGCTGCCCTCGGGCCGGACGCCACCGGCGTGGGCTGGGTCTACGAGTACGCCCTCGTTGACCGCAGCGGCAAGAACGACCTGGGACAGCTGCGCGCCTTGAACGACTGGTTCCTGAAGTTCGAGCTCAAGACCGTGCCCGACGTGGCCGAGGTGGCCAGCATCGGCGGCATGGTGCGGCAGTACCAGGTGGTGCTCGACCCCGACCGCATGCGCCAACTCGGCGTCACGCAGAGCATGGTGATGGAGGCGCTGCGCAAGGCCAACCAGTCCTCGGGCGGCTCGGTCGTCGAGCTGGCAGAGGCCGAGTACATGGTGCGCTCGCAGGGCTTCCTGAAGTCGCTCGACGACTTCCGTGGCATCCCCATCGCCTTGACCGGTGCCACGCCGGTGCTGCTGCGTGATGTCGCCTTCGTGCAGATGGGCCCGGAGATGCGCCGGGGCATTGCCGAACTCGACGGGGAGGGCGAGGTCGCGGGCGGCGTCGTCGTGATGCGTTCGGGCAAGAACGCCCGCACGACCATCGCGGCAGTGAAGGCCAAGCTGGAAGCCTTGAAGCCCAGCCTGCCCCCGGGCGTCGAGGTCGTGGAGACCTACGACCGCTCCAAGCTCATCGACCGGGCCGTCGACAACCTACAGGTGAAGCTTATCGAGGAGTTCGTCGTCGTCGCGCTCGTGTGCGCGGTCTTCCTGTTCCACCTGCGCTCAGCGCTCGTCGCGGTGGTCACGCTGCCCGTCGGTGTGCTTACTGCCTTCATCGTGATGTACTGGCAGGGCATCAGCGCCAACATCCTGTCGCTGGGGGGCGTGGCCATCGCACTCGGCGCGATGGTCGACGCGAGCGTGGTGCTCGTCGAGGCGGTGCACAAGCAGCTCGAACACTTCGAGGACGAGCATGGAAGGCAGCCCGGCCTCTCCGAACGCTGGGCGCTGGTGACGCAGGCCTCGGTCGAGGTGGGGCCGGCGCTCTTCTTTTCGCTGCTGGTCATCACGCTGTCCTTCCTGCCGGTCTTCACGCTGGAGGCGCAGGAGGGGCGTCTGTTCTCGCCGCTGGCCTTCACCAAGACCTATGCGATGGCCGCAGCCGCGGGGCTGTCGGTGACGCTGGTGCCGGTGCTGATGGGCTACCTCATCCGGGGCCGCATCCCGAAGGAGACGGCGAACCCGGTCAACCGCTTCCTCATCGCCGTCTACCGGCCTGCGCTTGAGGCGGTGCTGCGCTTTCCGAAAGCGACGCTGCTCGCGGCGGCGGTCGTGCTTGCCGCGACGCTCGTTCCCTTGATGCGCCTGGGCGGCGAGTTCATGCCGCCCCTCGACGAGGGCGACCTGCTCTACATGCCGTCGGCGCTGCCGGGCCTGTCGGTGTCGAAGGCGACCGAGCTGCTGCAGCAGACCGACCGCCTCATCAAGACGGTGCCCGAGGTCGAACGTGTGTTCGGGAAGGCCGGCCGCGCCGACAGCGCCACCGACCCGGCGCCGCTGGAGATGTTCGAGACCACCATCCAGTTCAAGCCGCGCGCGCAGTGGCGGCCTGGCATGACGCCCGACAAGCTGGTCGACGAACTGGACCGCGCCGTCAAGGTGCCGGGCCTGTCGAACATCTGGGTGCCGCCCATCCGCAACCGCATCGACATGCTGGCCACGGGCATCAAGAGTCCCGTCGGCATCAAGGTCGCGGGCACGGACTTGGCGGTCATCGACAAGTTGACGACGCAGATCGAGTCGGTTGTGAAGAACGTGCCAGGTGTGTCGTCGGCACTGGCGGAGCGACTCACCGGTGGTCGCTACATCGACATCGATGTCGACCGGGCGGCGGCGGCGCGCTACGGCCTATCAATGGCGGACGTACAAGCCATCGTTGCGACGGCCATCGGCGGCGAGAACGTCGGCGAGGTCGTCAGTGGACGGGAGCGGTTCCCCATCAACGTGCGCTATCCACGGGAGATTCGGGACTCGCTCGAACGCCTGCGCACGCTGCCCTTCGTGACGGACCGGGGTGCACAGCTACTCCTCCAGGACGTGGCCCGCGTGAGGCTGGCCGAAGGACCGCCGATGCTGCGCAGCGAGAACGCGCGCCTGTCGGGCTGGGTCTACGTCGATGTGCGCGGGCGCGACCTGCGCTCGGTGGTCGTGGACATGCAGGCCGCCGTGGCAGGGCAGGTGGCGATGCCGGCGGGTTACGCCGTCTCGTGGTCGGGCCAGTTCGAGTACCTCGAGCGAGCCACGGAGCGCCTGAAGCTCGTCGTACCCGCCACGCTGGCGGTCATCTTCGTGCTGCTCTACCTGCTGTTCCGGTCCGTGGGCGATGCGGCACTGGTGATGGCGGCCGTGCCGTTCTCGCTGGTCGGCGGGTTCTGGCTCATCTGGGTGATGGGGCATGCCATCTCGGTGGCCACGGCCGTCGGGTTCATCGCACTGGCGGGTGTCGCAGCCGAGTTCGGCGTGGTGATGCTCGTCTACCTGAAGAACGCGCTCGACCGGCGTCTTGCGGCTGGCGAGCCGGACAACCCGGATACCTTGCTTGCCGCCGTCCGCGAAGGCGCCGTGCTGCGCGTGCGTCCCAAGGCGATGACGGTGGCGGTCGTGATGGCCGGCCTGCTGCCCATCCTGTGGGGTGGCGGTACCGGATCAGAGGTGATGACCCGCATCGCCGCGCCCATGGTCGGTGGCATGGTGACCGCCCCGCTTCTCAGCATGTTGGTCGTTCCAGCGGCGTGGTACCTGCTGGGCCTTCGCCGTGTACGTCAGCGGAGCCGGCAGGAGTTCGTGGCACGTGAGCCGGCAGACCCGCCGACTGCCGTCGCCTGAACACGCCGGCTGCAGAAAGAGCGTGGATTTGTAGAGCGACGCTGCAGGCGCGGCGGCGTCTGTCGCGTCAGGTGGAACCCGCCAGCGCCCGGATTGAGCCGAGTGCGGGACGGATGCCGGAGACCATGGCATTCCAGGCCGCCGCGAAGGCACCGCGTGCCGGAAGGGGCCGCGGCATCCGGTAATGCAGCGGGCCGTGCCCGTAGACCTCCAGTCGAGCGTGCCCGAAGGCCGACACCCGCAGCTCGCACTCGCGCGTCAGGACGTGCACGTCACCGGGCGCCAGGAGGATGTCGTCAGGCTCGCCGTCGACGGTGGCCCACACGGTCCCGCCGGCGCTGCGCAGCAGGTCCCCCGCACGAACCGACAGGGTCAACAGGTGCTGATCGTCCAGCCGGATTTCGGTGCGCGTGCCGATGCCGAAGGGCTGCGAGCGAGGTGTCTTCATCGCGTTCATGTCCGTGCTCCTGTGGAAGAGGGGGTGCACGGAAGTCTT
>NZ_AZND01000025.1:0-27783 GCF_000576205.1 Methylibium sp. T29
TTAGCTGCGGCCTCACCCAAGAGCACCCGGGTCCGCTCCCGACATCTCCAGAGGCCGCGTGTCAGCGCGCTGAGGGGGCAGAACGCCTTTCACGCAGGCTCGACTCTCTGCAAGAAACGTAACAGGACGTCGTGGGACCTGCTGGCGGACGCACCCGCGACGGCTTTGCGCACCCCCTAAAACCGAAGAGGCGGCCCCCACGCAGAGGCTAGCTCGCAATCGCCTTGTTACGCCGTCACCAGCCTGTTACATGACGCCGCCCGCCCATCCCTAGCATCCGCCCCATCGGTTCACGAACACCGACTGACGTGTGACGGAATAAACCCCGGACACACATCGAGTCAAAAGATTGGCAAATAGATAATTCGAATTCTCAAGTATTGCGCCCGTCCCGCGACATTGTTTTCAAAGATATATCCAGGAGTTTTATTCATGCAGCAATTTGACGGGACACGTCTGAGTATCATTGCGCAATTGATTGCTACCGCGTTTGCAGTGTCCGCTTGCGGCGGCGGCGGCGGCGGTAGCGACTCAGCCGTCGACAGCGGCGCCAGCACCTCCGGAAACCCGGTCACGGTTCCGAGCGACTCGACAGACACCCAGGCGGACAACGGCGGCTCGACTTCGACGGCGGGCGGCGGATCCGCCTCGACCCCCACCAAGACGACGATTGCCGCCGCGGCTCCCGTTGCACCGAGCGGCGTCTACAGCTTCCTGGCGTACGAAAAATACGCGTTCACGGTCAGTGGCACGCAACTCGTCCGTTACGGATCCGGTAGCACTTGGATTGCGAAGACCGTCACCAATGGCGGGCAATGCACCAACCAGTACTTCGGGGTCGACCCCGCACCTGCCACGTACAAGCGTTGCGAAGTGCTGGTCACCACGACCGCTGCGGCGCCTGTCGGGACCTATACGCATCTCGCCTACGAGAAGTACCCGTTCTCAGTCACTGGGACGCAGATCGTTCGCTACGGCTCCGGCTCGACCTGGATTTCACGCTCCGTGACCGGCAGCGGACAGTGCACGAATCAGTTCTTCGGCAAGGATCCGCTGCCTGCCGTGTACAAGCGTTGCGAACTGCTGGTTCAAGCCTCATCGGCTCCTGCGCCCAGCCCTGCGCCCGCACCCGCGCCCGCGCCCGTCGCCGCAGCACCGGCGCCGGCCGTGACCGCCCCAGCGCCGGCACCCGCGCCGACTCCGGCACCCGCACCCTCGACCTCCACGACAACGACCGTCGCCCCCGGAGACGTCTTCGCCGAACTCAACGCGAACAATGCGTTCGCTTCAGACAGTGACGGCGCCGGCCTTGAATGCGATGGCAGGAATGCGTCGGTTCGCAGCCTCTCCGAGGCAGGCTTCAGCGGCTCCTATCTCAGCGACGTGCTCAGTTCGACCCGCTTCGGTAAGGCCACTGATCCCGAGAACGCCGGCCGCAAGACCTTGATGGTCCGTCCCAATGTCAATGACGGTCTGACGGCCGGGGCACCGCGTTGCGAGGTCAGTTGGTGGACTACGCAACCTGGCGCTCTCAAGACAAAGACCGATATCTGGTATGCGTTCGGACTCTACCTGCCGAACTGGGAGACGACACCTGAAGAAGGCATCATTTCTCAGTGGCATCAAGCGGGCAATACGGTCAACCCCTTCATGGCCATCATGATCGCCGGCGACAGGATCAAGTTCCACACGGGCTGGAACTCGAACACGAATCCGACGCAGTCGGGGAACTCGACTCGAAGCTACTACAGCAACGGCTTGCCGATCAACAAGTGGACTTACTTCGTGATCAAGGCCAAGATCTCGCCCTTCACCAGCGATGCGCCGTACTTCAAAGTGTGGCGCGACGGCACGCAAATCATCGACTACTCGGGGCCCCTGAGTTACAACTCGCCGACCAACCCACCCTGGGCGAAGTTCGGTCTCTATCCCTGGGGTTACAACACGAGCAGCAATCGCTGGTCGCCCGAGGTCCCCACCAAGACCCTGTTGTTCAGGACGCCGACCTTCGTGCATGACCCGAACGGCAAGTACAAGGAGGCCGACATCCGTGCCTACGTGAAGGCCCGGTGAAGCAAAATTCCGACGGAGGCTTGTCAGACCCGCCTGCCCCGCTGACCTGCACACGATAAGCAAAGCACTGCGCTGCCCAGTTTGCCGAGACTTCGATCCATCGAAGTTCCGGCACGACTGGCAGCGCAGTGGCACGTGAGAAGAGCAACAATAAAGCGTACGTCATGGCGCTACACAATCCGACCGTAGCGTCACACCCGATATAGTTCGTGCATCAATAGAGCCCTTGACTCGAGGCCACGTTCAGGTTCCACAGCGCCCAGCGTGATACAACCTGCCGATGCGTTTTCAACAATAACGTTCTCTTTCTAGGGAGGTCGGATGCTTCAGGTACTACAGGCCGGTCGAGCGCTTGCGGCCATTAGCGTTGCGGCATTTCACCTGTCCATATTTATGGGCTTAGATCGTTATGGCGGTAACGCTGTTTTTAGGGAATTCACGAGCCAGGGCAACCGCGGAGTCGATTTCTTCTTCGTGCTATCGGGCTTCATCATCCTGTTCGCGCATGTGAACGACATCGACAAACCAGCAGCATGGAAAGAGTACGCGTATCGACGCTTCGTCCGGCTTTATCCCATCTATTGGGTCTACACCGGCGTGTTCGTTCTGCTGCTGTCATTCGGTCTGGGAACAGATGCAAAGTACCCCTCTAATATTGGGGACTGGCTGACGTCGCTGACGTTGATCCGATTCACCGACGGCGCACCGCCCTTGCTGGTCGCCTGGACCCTGTTCCACGAAATCGCGTTCTACGCCGCGTTCTCGATTCTGATCCTGAGCAAGCGAATTGGCATCATCGTACTTTCACTCGCAGCACTCGTATGTCTTGTGCTTTTTGATTATCCTGAAACGAATGATCGAAATGCCTTCAACGTTTACACCGCCGCATACAACCTGTATTTCCTGTTTGGCATGGGTGCGTACTGGATGTACAGGCGGGGCGGCCACGGTATCGTCGAATTCGTGGTGGGCCTTTGCCTAGCAGCGGTGGCACTGACGATCGCGATGCCGGTTGGTCTATCGTCGATCGTGGTTGTTGCGGGGCTTGCGCTCGTCGTAGCGGGCGCCACGAAGCTGGAGATGGCGGGATACATCAAAGTACCGGTTTTCTCACCTTTATCGGCAATGCCTCCTACAGCCTCTATCTGGTGCACGAGTCTGTGGAGGGGCTGCTGTTGAAGATCGCGAGGAAGACACACTTCT
Organism: Methylibium sp. T29; assembly: GCF_000576205.1. Taxonomy (NCBI): domain Bacteria; kingdom Pseudomonadati; phylum Pseudomonadota; class Betaproteobacteria; order Burkholderiales; family Sphaerotilaceae; genus Methylibium; species Methylibium sp. T29. The sequence continues at coordinate 3,277 of NZ_AZND01000025.1, forward strand.
ATGAAGTGGCCGGCCCGGAGGTGACATACGTGGTGGTACTTGCAGGAACGGTGGCGCTTGGGTGCCTGGCCTACGTCTTGGTCGAGAAGCCGTTGCTCTCAGAGCTTCAGCGACGGCACAAGAAGAAGCGGGTCGTGGCAGCCGCGACTGCATCCTAAAGATTTCGTTGAGGAATCTAACGCTTACGGCGTACAACGGATTCGCCATCGAATACTGTCGCCTTGTTATGTTCGTGAGAGCTTCTCGTAGATCGCCTCAATTTTCGGCAGCACGACGTCCTTGCTGAACTCGGTCTCGACGCGCCTTCGCGCAGCTCGGCCCATGAAAGGCAGCAGATGTCGATCCGCTGCCAGGTACAGGATCGCACCGAGGATGCTTTCGACATCTCCAGGCTCGACCAGTAGACCTTCCACCCCCGAATCGATCATCTCGGGAATGCCGCCAACGCGCGTTGCCACGACCGGGATCGACCAGCTCATGGCCTCGAGGATGCTGACGGGCATGCCTTCGTTGCGTGACGGCAGGATATAGACATCCGCAGCTCGCAAAAGCTCCAACTTTCGTTCACCATCAACCCAACCGATGACGGACACCGCATTGGCAACATCGAGATCCGCCGCCATGCGCCTGGCCTTGTCCACCTCCCCATGTCCTGCAATGGTGAGTCGAACGTCGTAACCGGCACTTCGCGCGCGGGCGACGGCCGGGATCAGTTCGAAAACACCTTTGTTCGATCCCACGAACCCCAGGAAGAGCAAATTGAGCGCTTGCTCCGCAAGCTGCGGTATCGGGTCAACCGGCTCCATTGTCGGCAGCACCACGTAATTCGGAACGATGACAACTTCTGCCGTCGGCGCAATCCGCAAGACGAACGCGCGCCACACTTCTGACAAGACGACCACACAGGAGAACCTCGACAGCACCCAACCGGCAATCCGTTGTCCGACGAGCGGCAAACGATCGATATGCCCGCTGATATGGCCACTGTGCAGGTGGAAGATGACTGCATGACCAAACAGGCGGGCGATCAACCCGAAGATCGACTTTCTCCAGAAGCTGCCACCGGCCGCGGCGTGAATGTGCGTGAACAAGACCTGTCCGGACAAGTTGAGAGAGAGGAATCTCGTCATGGCCCGCACAATGGCGCCCAGCCGCCGCACCATCGAGCCTTCCACGTGAGTCGCGATCAGCAGCACGTTCCAGCGCTCGAACAGGCCGTCCCGTGCGTAGGCTTCCACGACGGCACGCATACCTCCTCGTGCTGCAGTGCACAGCATCAGGACTCTCTTGTTCTTAGGCGTCGCAGTCATGAGGACTCAATCGCGAGCGCTGCATCGCATGGGCATGCGACGGTCTCCTCGGGGTGTTCTTATTGCTTCTTACGCAGCCAACGAGCGTTCCGATTCACTGCGCAACAAGCTCTTGTACCGATCGTACACGCGTGCACCGATGGCGCGGTAAGAGCGGTTCTCGAGGACGTAAGCCGGACCTCGGGTCGCATTTCGGAGCGTCTCGTCGGCGTCCCTCCACATCGAAATGATGGCCATGGCGAAGGCCGATTCATCCCAGGCGACGCATTTTCCAGTACCGCTGTCCTCGATCAAAAGACTCTGCTCGGGGTGCTCATTTGCCAGCACCGGCATGCCCAATGCCATGTACTCGACAAGCTTGGTCGGTGACGTCGAATTGAGAATGAACATGGGGAAGAACGGCGACACGCAGACGAACGACTCTCTCAGCTTGTCCCACGCCGCCGCTCTGGGCAGAAACCCGGTGATCGTGATCGCCTCGCTGACACCCAGACGATCTGCTTCGTCGAAGATCAGTGAGCGCTCCTCTCGGGACTCCGCGGCACCAACCAGCAACAATCCCGCGTCGGGAACGACCTTGCGGACTTCGGCGATCACTCGCACCATGAAGTCGAGACGCCGCCCAGTGGTCAACGTGCCCAGATATGACACGACCAGCCGTTCGGGTCGGGGGCGCAAAGACGAGTACTTGTCGATGTCTTCCGCTTTGATCTGAACCCCCATCGGGACGCTCGTCATCTTCGATGGCGCGATGCCATAGTGCGCAACGTCTCGCTTCATCTGTTCGCTTTGAACGAACACGTGGTCGACAAGTCGCAAGCCGGTTCTGTACAGCAGCCATACGCCGAGCCAGCCACGAAACTGCAGAACACGCTTCTTCAGCCCCCGACTTCTACTCGCTTCTTCCATGCTCGATTCCGGAAACGGAAAAGACAGCCAGTAGCTCTTGATCGACGTTCCGAACAGCGATGCCAGCTTGACCAGCCAGGCTCCGCCGATCTCGTCTCGGCACTGAATGATGTCCCAGGAGCGGCGCCACGCGAGCGACAGGAATGTGGCGTAACCCATGACAAGGTAGACGCAGTTGATCAGCTTGCCCACCAGTCCCCCGCGAGCGTAGAAAGGCGTGACCACCACAGCGCAGCGGGCCATCCGTCGCACCGTCGTGGTCTGTGCGTGGCGCTCGCTGCGCATGACTGCGACGCACCGAACTCCATGCCGAGGCAACTCGGTGCCGAACAACTCCGTCACATCAGGGCGGAATGAAGGAAAGCGTTCTCGAACCAGATACAGAATATTCATCAGTACGCAGGCTCTAGTGAATGAACAAAAGATCGGCCATGGCGCGAGAACGGGGTGTGTCGCCGCGCCGAATCAGCCTGGACAGGCCTCTTGTACGAGTTCGAGGAACCGCGGTTCGATGCCGGTCCATTTGAACTTCCCACTGCTCAGCACAGCTCGTTCGGATGCTGTCGAAAGATCGGATCGTCGAGCCCAGATGGTCTCCAGGCACTGCGCGAACGACGCGGGATCGTAGTCGAACACGAAGCCGTTGACGCCGTCTTCGATGTAGTCGGTGTGTGTTCTGATTCTGCTGGCCAGAACCGGCAAGCCGGCGACCAGATACTCGAACAGCTTGGTCGGCGGGTTGAATCGCCACCACAACCTGTCTTCCCAAATGCAGATACCAAGATCGGCACGCCTCAGATAGCGGGGAATCTCGGTACCAGGTACACGCCCGACTACCGTGAGCATCTCGTCGCTCAGTCCCAATTCTCTGGCTCGGTTCGCACAGTAGCGCTGTTGATCTTCGTCGGCACCAACCAGGGTGAGTTGACAGGGGATCCCGGCTCGGCAAGCGAGCGCGAGCCCTTCCAGCATCACATCGCGCCCTCGCTCTCGCGCGACAGTCCCGGTGTAGACGAGTTGCAGGCGTGCACCCGTTCCTCGGTCTCCTCGTTCGGCCCCTTGCCCCGAGAACTCGCCGGAGACGCCCATGTAGACCAGTTCGAGGCGCGCGCGCGGGACACCATGTTGCAAGAGGTCCTCGTGATGGGCCTCCCCGATCGGCATGACCAGGCGGCAGCGGCCTGCCGCCAGATAACTGGCTCTCACGAGTCCCGACCCCAGCAGCCGCCTCAGAAACTGCGTCTTCGGTTGCCCCCCGAAAAATGACTCGGGTGCTCATTCCAGTACAGCACGACTGGCACACGAGCGATCAACCAGGACGCCAGCGCCAACTGGGAGCCGAGCAGGAAGACCAGATCGGGCTGCTCACTCTTCACGAAATGGGCGAGACGACGGATGTAGCCGAACAACGGCCGTTTCCCGGTCCGTGCCGTCGGCAAGACCTTGACGGTCAGGAGTTCGCAGGCGAATTGCTTTTCGAACGACGCATCCCTCAAGACGAGCGTCACGTCGTAGTGTCTTGCCAACGCTTCTATTCGGTACTTGAAATCAAGGAAGCCTGGCTGGTTGTCGTAGAACCAGGTACCGATCACGATCCGGGGACGACCACTCATCTATGCGCCTTTCGCCAGCACGGATGTCGCCAGCAACTCCTTGAGCACGACCAGATCCTCCCGACGCAGCGTACGCAAGAGGACCACGCCAGCCGCACATGCGAGGAAGGCCCCGCATGCGACCGCGATGCTCGCCACGACTGTTGCATCGCGGACGAGAATTCTGCCGATCACCACCAGCGCAATCGCCACAACAGCGACTCGCAGGTCCTTGCCCCAGTCCCACGTCCCGACGGTTGCCTTGCTGGGGCTCCATCGAAGAGCGCACCATAACGCTGGCGAAACCAGCATAGCGACCACAGCGACCCCGATTCCACCGGCATGCTTGGCGGCGAACCACATGATGGGAAACAGGAACACAGAGATCAATGCGAACCGACGCAACAACAGCGGCATCTCGTGGGCGATGCTGCTCGAGATCCACAGGACGGAACTGATGGTGCTGGCAGCCAAGCCGACCAAGATCAAGGCCGCCAACAAGCCGGCGTCGTTGTACTTTCCACCGGTGACGATCGAAATGATCGGGTCGCCCGCGATCCCGAAGACGACCGCCAAACCGATGATGGGATAGGCGCTGACCCGGCGCAGCAGGTCCAACTGGCCGATGATCGCCGTCAGGCTCTCGCCCTCGGCGAACCGCCGGACCATCACCGGCTCGACCGCCGTCTGCAGAATCTGCATCGGAAGGTACTGCTTCAGGCGGTCCGCGAGCGTCTGCAGGAAGCCGAATGCGGCGATCACCGCGGCACCCGAATGGAAGCCCACGATGACGCGCAGCATGCTGCCCTGCCACGGCAGACCGAGAATGTAGGAGCCGTAGTTGGACAGCGCCATCTTGCCGAGCGAGCGCCAGGTCGGCCAACTCGCGCAGTCTCCGTTCGCCTCGGCGATCCGCATCCGCCGAAGCACCGGCATCACGACCGCAAACGCGACAACGATCAATTGGAGGAACTCGACGCCCACCAGGATCAGGAGCACCCAGACGAGCTTGAGCACACCGACCAGCAACGAGATCGAGCACAGCACGGCAAGCCGGACGACGATGCCTGCGAGCACGATCGCCGCCTGCAACTGGAACTTCATCAGGCTGCTTGCAGCGTGCCCGACGACTTCCGAAAGTCCGACGACGATCGCCAGTGCGCAACCTAGCGAGATCGGAACCCATATTGCTTCCTGCGCCTGCAACGGCACAAGAGCCGTCAATATGGCGAGGACAACGATGGGCGCGAGTAACAGCCGCGGTGCGAAGGCGATGCCGATCAGCTTGCTGGCAAAGACTGCGTCATTGCGCAGATAGGCTTCTGGCAGGAATCGATACAGAACGCGATCCATCCCGAAACCGGACACGATGCCCGCGATCGAGATCGCCGAAACTGCGATCAGATACTGCGCGAACTCCTCGACGGACATCCATCGCACCAGGATCAATGGAATGGCAATTCCAGACAGCCCGGTGACGACCCTGATGACAGCGAAACCTTTGAGTGAAGCCATCAGATGACGAAAATTCCATCAGGGCGGCCCATCGGGCCGATGCGGAATCGAAGACTCAATTTCCGGCTCTGAGGCGCGATCGGGTCGCACACACATAGCCAACGGCAATTGCCAACAGAAGTTGAGTGGAAGGATCCTCGAGTAGCGAGGTATTGTAGAAAAGCAGCGTCAAGGCAATCAGAAAATAGACAGACAGCGCGTCGAGACGTGCCGCTTCGATGGGTGGGAGATCCGGATGCCGCGCTGCCTTGATGCTCGCGAGCAAGCCGAAGATCACGATCCCGACAAATGCGAAAAGTCCGATCAGCCCGGCGTCCCACAGCAACATCGCGATGCCCGTCGCCGCGATCTTGAACGGCACGAACCGAACGGCCACCTCCCCCAGCCCCCCCGTCGTCGATACCCGTGAAGATCCGACTCCATAGCCGGCAAGGCGACGTGGAGTGTCCGTGTAGGTGTCGTTGACCCAGAAGCCGATCGAAGCACCGCGACTGACCTCACCCGTCTGCGGATCGACGTTGTAGGGGTCGAAGAAATAGGCCATGCGCTCGACCATGTCACCGGATGCCCGGTCCGGTGCCTTCGACCAATACATTGCGCTGTAAGCGACGAACATCCCCATCATCACGACCGAGACGACCGCGACCGTCGCAAACAGGGCCACGGCACTGCTGAAAATCCGCTTGCGCAGCACGAAGATGACGGCCATTGGAATCCAGAGGAACGCTGCCTTCACTTCTCCGGCAAAGATGATGACCAGTCCGACTCCTCCATAGAGGAGCAGTCTGGAGAAATTCTTCGAACCGCGAGCGAACCGGGCCAGCTCGTACGACATCACGAGCAACGCAAAGAGCACCAGCGTCGAGTTCGCACCGCCGCCCTCGATGATCCCACCGAAGCTCCCTACGACGGCATCGAACGCCGTCGTGACATCTGGGCGGGCCGGGACGATGACGAAGTGCTGGTAGAGCACCAACGGCACTTGGATGAAGAACACGATCGCCAGCAAACGCCAGAGCAGGTCGCGAAAATCGCTCGACCCGCCGCAGCGCAGCATGATGAGCGCGGCAACCCAGATCGGCAGCGCATTCTTCAACCCGACGACGACCTGCGAAATCGGTGGCGTGTTGATCGTGATCGCGAAGAGGATCGTGATCATGTACAGCACCACGCACACCATCGCCGGCTCACGGAGAGCGGCAGCCCAGGAATCGGCACCGCCGAGGCGGAACCTGTCGTCGTGCTGCCGGATCCGCAGCGAGACGCGAACCAGCGCCAATGCGCACAGCAGGTAAGGCAACCAGGCGATCGGCTGGAAGCGCAGAAAGTACGATGCCGTGCCCTGGATGATGAAGGTCACGACCACGATCAGGCTGAAGAACGCCGGCAGCGGAAGGAGCATCATCAATGCCCCCCGATCAATCCCGCCAGCATCAGCTGGGAAATCAAGGTTCCCTTGGCTGCCAGCACGCCACTCGCGATCGCCAGCACGAGCAGCGATGCACCCAGCACGAGCGCGAGCGACTTGCCCAATCTGCCGGAGGAGCCCATGGCAATCAACTGAACGGGGCCCTTCGATCAGTAGTCGTTGACGACCACACCCGCAATCTTGGCGCCACCCTCTTTCAGCACCTCGACCAGTTCTTCCAGATAGTCCATCTTCGATTCGTTCTTCCGTGCCACCACCAGCGCCGCACCACACTTCGAAGCGATGACCGCACCATCGGAGCCGTACACCGCTGCCGGCGTGTCGACGAGCACGTGGTCGAACTTGCTGGTCAGCTCCCGCATGAGCAACGCAAACGCAGGCCGCTCGATCAGTTCGAGCGGATTGGGCGGCGTGACTCCGACCGTCATGACGAAGAGACTCGGGATCGTCATGACCTGCTGAATCACCTGGGGCTCGGCACGCCCCGCCAAGACGCCGGACAAGCCGACGGCGTTCTGTAAACCGAACACCGAGTGCAGCCGAGGGTTGCGCAGGTCTGCATCGACCAGCAGCGTCCGCCCGCCGAGTTGGGCAAGCATGACCGCCAGGTTGGACGCAAAGAAAGTCTTTCCATCGCCGTGTTCCGGGCTCACCACTGCCAGCGAGAGCCGCGGCTGATCACCCGAGAACAGCCGCATCATCAACTGACTGCGAATCCCGCGGAACGACTCCGCTTGGTAGGAGAACGGCTGATGAAGAGCGACGAGTTCGGAGCTGACGTTCCGCTGCTCCTCGGGAGCGTAGGGATAGTGAAACTGCTGCGACAAGGCAAACAACACATCGTCAGAGCTGGCCAGCCCCAGTGCGACTGCGGCATCGCCGAACCGGCCGCCATGCTCGCGCTGGTAGCTCAGGACACGCTCGACTTCGTCGGCAGACAGATTGCGCAGCTCACGAATGATGTCGCCAATCAACCTGTCGTGGATGGGCGGCCCCTTCGATTCGACGATCGTGGGCATCGTCGAGGCAGACGCGCCGTGCTCGTGGCGCCTCGAGTCTTGAAACTTCGCCATGTCAGTTGCTACCCGCAGAATTCAGTGCTTTGACGTTCCGCGCGCTGGACAACAGCGGCATGCGGCTTCTGCCATGGTCGAGCGCTCGACGATTCGGGGCCGGCAAGACCCCCAGAACCGGGAGTCCGATCATCTCGACGATGTCTTGGTTGATACGGAGCCGACGGTCGGCAGATTCCATGGCCATGGCGGCTCCGACGGCGAGGAAGGATCCGAAGAAGATGGCCAGCGCAATGTTCAGGAGCAACTTCGGCGACGTCGGCTTGGACGGCGGAACAGCCTCCGAAAGTGCCAGGATGTTGCTCTGCGTCGTCTGGCTTTCCAGGCTCGATTGATTGAGACGCCCGACCACGGATTCGTAGGCCTTCTGTGCCGCCTCGACATCTCTTTGCAGCACAGCGCTCTCTTCTCGTTGCGCCTTCAGCTTGATGACGCGACTCCTCTGCAGTTCGAGCGCTGCACGCAATTCCGCTTCGCGTTGACGATTGATGGTGTTGGCAACACCCACCCCACCGGTCACCCGGCGCGTTTCGGCATCGAGTCTCGCCCGCACCTCGCTGATGCTGGCCTTGGCTTCAACCACCTGAGGATGGTTGTCACCCAGCCGCGAATTCAGCTCCTTCAACCGGGCCTCCGCACGCGACAGATCCGACTTCAATCCCCCGATGACCGGATTGGTGAGCACCTCTTGCAGACGGTCGGCGGAGCTGCTGCCGGCCTGCATCGAGCGGCTGCTGGACTCCGCCGACATCGCCTGCACCATCACCAACTGCGACGACAGCTCGCTCAGGCGCGCGTTCTCGATGTCGAATCGCTCGTCGGTCGCCGTGATGCCCTTCTCGCGCTGGAACTCAGACAACTTCGCACGCGAATGATCGAGCGCATCCCGTAACTCTTTCGATCGGGACTCGAAGAATCCCGTGTAGTTCTTTGCCGGGTTCGTCCGCATGTCCAGCGACGTATCGACATAGGACTTCACGAAAGAATTGGCCATGTCTGCCGCCACCTGCGGATCGGTCGCGGCGTAGGACACGTTGATCACGCTGGATTCTCTCGACGGCGTGACTGTCAGATTCTTCTGCAGCGCCTCGACCAGCCACGAATCGATCGAACCCTCGCCACCGGAAGACTCCTGCCATTCGGCCCGCAATTGTGGGTTACTGCTCAATTGCAGCTCTTTGATGACACGCTCGGTCACCTTGCTGCTTTTCAGGATATCGGTTTGAGTGGCCATGTAGGCCACCGGTGGCAGGTATTGATTCATCGCACCGCCGACCGGATCGGGACGGAACTCGACAACCACAGCCGCAGTCGCGACATATTGCTTCGGCAACAGGACGCTGACGACGATCGTCGTCACCAACGTCAAGCCCAAGACCAACATGCAAACTGCCCAGCGCGCGCGCAGCACGCTCAAGAAATGAGCCAGTGTCACGGTTTCCCCTTCAGAAGAGACTTTCTTTCACGTAGACAACGTCGCCATCGCGAAGCGCCTCGTCCATCTGCGGCTGCAATATCTGGACTTTTCCGTCGGCTCCGCGGCGATGCACGCGCAAGCCCTTCTCCGTACCCCGCAAGGTCAGACCGCCGCCGGTAGCCAGCGCCTGCATGACCGTCATGCCGCGCTCGAGCCGGAAGGCACCAGCGCGCTGCACTTCGCCGTAGATATAGACCATCGGCGCGCGATCGATCCAGACGACATCGCCATTCACGATCTGGATATCTCCGTTGGCACGCGCCTGCCCGACCGACCGTGCCAGGTCGATTTCGGCCCGGAACGGTTGTCCGCCGCGCGTTCCAACCACCGTCACCACGTCCGCACCGGAGGGCGCGATACCGCCAGCCACCGCAAGGACATCACTGAGCTTCGAGTCGGCAACCTCCAGTGGATAGCGCCCCGGCTTGTTCACCTGCCCCAAGACCGACACCTGGTTCCCCCGAACTTGCACCACGAGCACAGTCACCTGGGGTTGCTTCACGAAGTTGCCGGTCCGCAAGCCTTCAGCGATGCGGTTCTCGATCTGCGTCACGCTCAATCCACCGGCCTTGACCGAACCCAGCAAAGGATAGGAGATGACGCCGGCCTCCGACACCCGGGTTTCGAGCGTGAGATCAGGATTCTGGTAGACCGTCACACGAATGACGTCGCCGGAGCCGAGAACATACTCGTTCCGAACGGGCTGAGTCGCTCCCTGCGCGTTGGCCACGGGCATCACGCTCAGGGCGCCAAGCGCAACGAGCACGCCAAGGAAACACTGCCGAAACACTCTCATCACTTCAACCCCAATTTCCATTGCCGACCACCTGATTTTCTCTGCCTCAAATCTCGTGGAACCTCGGAGCACCGAGCTGCGAAGGGACACAACACTGCCACGCGATCTTGAAGCGCACCTGCCGCAGAAATCTCGAGGCCGCGCGACGACAAAACCCTCGAAACTCCGCAAAACCCCGGGCCAAATCATGCGCCGGCGCCCTGGCCGAGCACGTTGGAAATTTCCGACCATCGTGTTCATTCAACGAACGCCGGAGCCCCCGTGGAAAAGCTCCAATCGAGTGTACCTGTCGGTCTCGGCGGGCTCTCCACCCAATACCGGGGGCCGCCAGACAGACGACAGGGGCGCTGTGAAATCCTCACGATGCTTACCGGAAAGCGCCGGTCCCGACGATTCGTCGCGTCAACAACGAATCCCGGCATGCAGGGCCACTACCCCGCCCGCCATGTTGTGGACATCGACGTGTCCGAAGCCGGCAGCGCGCATCAGCCCCTTCAGCGCGGCCTGATCAGGGTGCATCCTGATCGACTCGGCCAGGTAGCGGTAGCTGTCCGCGTCGTTCGCGACCCACTTGCCCAAGCGCGGCAGCACCTGGAACGAATACCAGTCGTAGGCCTTCTCCAGCGGCTTGGCCACCTTGGAGAACTCCAGCACCAGCAGGCGCCCGCCCGGCTTGAGCACCCGAGCCATCTCTGCCAGGGCCTGTTCCTTGTGGGTCATGTTGCGCAGGCCGAAGGCCACGCTGACCACGTCGAAGCTGCCACTGGCGAAGGGCAGGTGCTCGGCGTCGCAGATCGCGGTCGGCAGGACCAGGCCCTCGTCGAGCAGGCGGTCGCGGCCGGTGCGCAGCATCGCCTCGTTGATGTCGGTGTGCACGACCATGCCGCGGCTGCCGACGCGACGCGAGAAGGCGCGCGCCAGATCGCCGGTTCCACCGGCGATGTCGAGCACGCGATCACCGTCGCGCACGTTCGCGACGGCCACCGTGTAGGCCTTCCAGGCACGGTGCAGGCCCAGCGACATCAGGTCGTTCATGACGTCGTACTTCGATGCGACCGCATCGAACACACCGCGCACGCGACCGGCCTTTTCTTTCTCGTCGACGTTCTGGAAGCCGAAGTGCGTGCTGCCCATGCCGCAGTCCTCAGTGGTGGTGGCCGCAGGCCGAACCGCCAGCTTCGACCATGGGGGCGTCGCGGTCCACCCCGGCGGCGGCGAGCCGCGCTTCGTAGGCCTGCCAGAGCTGCTCCTGCTGGCGACCCAGGTGGTAGAGGTAGTCCCAAGCGAACAGACCGAGTTGTGCCCGTCCGAGAAGGTGGGCTGGACGGCGTAATTGCCGACCGGTTCCAGTTCCACGATGTCGACATTGCGCTTGCCGGTCTGCAAGACCTCCTGGCCCGGGCCGTGTCCCTGCACCTCGGCCGAAGGCGAATACACGCGCAACAGCTCGAACGGCAGCCGGAACTGCGCGCCGTCGGAGAACGCAATCTCGAGCACCCGGGACTGCTGGTGCACGGTCAGGGCAGTCGGGGTCGGGGTGTCGGGGGTCAGTCCGGCCATTGGAGGATGCTCGTCGTCGGGGAACGCTGCCAGTTTAATGGCCGGCGAGCGGTGTCAGCGCCGCCACCACGCGCGCATCGAGGTCGGCCAGCGGCAGCGACAGGCGCACCTCGGCCATCGGCTCGACGCGACGCTGCGGCGCGCCCCACACCGGTTGTGGGAAATGGCTGTCCCAGTCGAAGCGCGCGATCACGTGCCAGTGCAGGTGTGGGACCACATTGCCCAGGCTGGCAAGGTTGATCTTGGTCGGCCGCAGCGCCTCGCGCAGCACCGTCTCGACCTTCGCGACCGCCTGCATGCACAGGCTGCGCTGCACCGGTGGCAGGTCGGTCCACTCGGCGACGTGAGCGTTCCAGATCACCCGGTAGAACGCTGGGAAGGCGGGATCCTCGGCGCGGATCACGCGCCAGTCGGCGGCACGCAGCACCAGCCGGCCGCCGTCACCGCGGCACAGCTCGCAGTCAGCCTGCCCGGTCACACGAGCACCCGCTCGATGCCACCGGCGTTGGCACGCTCGACATAGCCTGGCAGCCATTCTTCACCCAGGATCCTGCGTGCCATCTCGACCACGATGTAGTCGGCCTCCAGCAAGCCATTGTTCAGGTCGTTGCCGTAGCGGCTCAGGCCCTGCAGGCAACTGGGGCAGGACGTGAGGATCTTCACCGGCCCGTCGGCGCCCACGCCGCCCGAGGCGCGCAGAGCCGCCTCGTCGCGGCGCAGCTCCTCTTCCTTGCGAAAGCGGATCTGCGTGGAGATGTCGGGGCGCGTGACACCGAGCGTGCCGCTCTCGCCGCAACAGCGCTTGCTCTCGCGCACCCGATCGCCCATCAGTGCCTTTACCGTCTTCATCGGCTCCTGCAGCTTCATCGGGCTGTGGCAGGGGTCGTGGTACAGGTAGCCGCCGGCGCCTTCGAGCCGGATGCCCTTCTCCAGCAGGAACTCGTGGATGTCGACGATGCGGCAGCCCGGGAAGATCTTGTCGAACTGGTAGCCCTGCAGCTGGTCGTAGCAGGTGCCGCAGCTCACCACCACGGTCTTGATGTCGAGGTAGTTCAGCGTGTTGGCGACGCGGTGGAACAGCACCCGGTTGTCGGTGATGATCTTCTCAGCCTTGTCGTACTGGCCGCCGCCGCGCTGCGGATAGCCGCAGCACAGGTAGCCGGGCGGCAGCACGGTCTGCACGCCGGCATGCCAGAGCATCGCCTGGGTCGCCAGCCCGACCTGCGAGAACAAGCGCTCGGAGCCGCAGCCAGGGAAGTAGAACACCGCCTCGCTGTCGGCCGTGGTGGCCTGCGGGTCCCGGATGATCGGCACGTAGTCGGCATCCTCGATGTCGAGCAGCGCCCGCGCGGTCTTCTTCGGAAGGCCGCCCGGCATCTTCTTGTTGATGAAGTGGATCACCTGGGCCTTCACCGGCGCCGGGCCCACGGTCGCCGGCGGCGCCGCGGTCTGCTTGCGCGCCAGCCGGCGCAGCAGGTCGTTGGCCAGGCGCTGGGCCTTGAAGCCCACGTCGACCATGGCCGAGCGCATCAGCTTGATCGTGTCGGGGTTCTTCGCGTTCAGGAACAGCATCGCCGCCGCGTTACCGGGGCGGAAGCTCTTCTGCCCCATCTTGCGCAGCAGGTTGCGCATGTTCATCGACACGTCGCCGAAGTCGATCTTCACCGGACACGGCGACAGGCACTTGTGGCAGACCGTGCAGTGGTCGGCCACGTCCTCGAACTCCTGCCAATGCTTGATGCTGATGCCGCGGCGCGTCTGCTCCTCGTACAGGAAGGCCTCGACCAGCAGCGAGGTCGCGAGAATCTTGTTGCGCGGGCTGTAGAGCAGGTTGGCGCGCGGCACATGGGTGGCGCACACCGGCTTGCACTTGCCGCAGCGCAGGCAGTCCTTCACCGAATCGGCGATCGCGCCGATGTCGCTCTGCTGCATGATCAGCGACTCGTGGCCCATCAGCCGAAGCTGGGCGTGTAGGCGTGGCTCAGGTCGGCCGCCAGCACATCGTCGCCCAGGCCTTTCAGGCGTCGCCGCGCAGCAGCTTGCCCTTGTTGAAGCGGCCCTGCGGGTCGACGCGCTGCTTGTAGGCGATGAAGTCGGCGATCTCGGCGTCGCTCAGGAACTCGAGCTTGGTGATGCCGATGCCATGCTCGCCGGAGATCACGCCGTCGAGCCGGCGCGCCAGCGCCATGATGCGGCCCACCGCCTCGTGTGCGGTCTGCAGCATCTCGTAGTTGTCGCTGTTGACCGGGATGTTGGTGTGCACGTTGCCGTCGCCAGCATGCATGTGCAACGCAACCCAGACGCGCCCACGCAGCACCTCCTGGTGGATGCGGCTGCATTCGTCGAGCACCGCGGCGAACGCGTCGCCGCTGAACAGCGCCTGCAGCGGCGCCCTCACCTGCGTCTTCCACGAGGCGCGAAGGCTATGGTCCTGCAACTGCGCGAACAGGCTCGGCCCGCCGTCCGCCGGCCGCACGTCCAGCCCCTGCAGCCAGCCCTGCCACAGCGCACGCACCTCGCGCAGCAGCGTCAAAGCCTGCTGCACGCGGTCTTCCAGCAGCTCGGCGCTCGGGATGTCGCTGGCATCGTCGTTCCTGCCGAGCGGGAGTTCGCCGCGCTCGAAGTAGGTCTCCAGCGCGTCCAGCAGCTGCAGCTTGTTGCGCATCGACAGCTCGACGTTGATGCGTTCGATGCCCTCGGTGTACTCGCCCATCCGCGGCAGCGGAATCACCACGTCCTCGTTGATCTTGAAGGCGTTGGTGTGCTTGCTGATCGCCGCGGTGCGCTTGCGGTCGAGCCAGAACTTCTTGCGCGCGTCGGCGCTCACCGCGACGAAGCCTTCGCCGTGGCGCGAATTGGCGATGCGCACCACCTCGCTGGCGGCGCGCGCCACGGCGTCGGCGTCGTCGCCGGCGATGTCACCCACCAGCACCATCTTCGGCAGGCCGCCGCGCTTGCTCTTGGTGGCGTAGCCGACCGCCTTCAGGTAGCGGTCGTCCAGGTGCTCCAGCCCGGCCAGGATCGCGCCGCCCGTACGCTGCTCGGCAAACAGGTAGTCCTTGATCTCGACGATGCTCGGCACCGCGTCCTTCGCATTGCCGAAGAACTCCAGGCACACGGTGCGCGTGTGGGCCGGCATCTTGTGCACGATCCAGCGCGCGCTGGTGATCAGGCCGTCGCAGCCTTCCTTCTGGATGCCCGGCAAACCGGCGAGGAACTTGTCGGTCACGTCCTTGCCCAGGCCTTCTTTGCGGAAGCTCGGGCCGGGCACGTCGAGCCGCTCGGTACGCACCGGCGTCTTGCCGTCGGCCTCGAAGTAGCGCAGCTCGAAGCTCGCCAGCTCGGCATCGTGGATCTTGCCGAGGTTGTGGCTCAGTCGCACCACCTCGAGCCACTGCGCGTCGGGCGTCACCATGCGCCACGACGCCAGGTTGTCGAGCGCGGTACCCCACAGCACGGCCTTCTTGCCGCCGGCATTCATCGCGATGTTGCCGCCGATGCAGCTCGCCTCGGCCGAGGTCGGGTCGACCGCGAACACGTGGCCGGCACGCTCGGCGGCGTCGGCCACGCGCTGGGTCACCACGCCCGCCTCGGTCCACACCGTCGGCACGGGTTGCGCGAGCCCCGGCAGCGAGACCCACTCGACCTCGCTCATCGCCTCGAGCTTCTCGGTGTTGATCACCGCGCTCTTCCAGGTCAGCGGCACGGCTCCACCGGTGTAGCCGGTGCCGCCGCCGCGCGGGATGATGGTCAGGCCCAGCTCGATGCAGCCCTTCACCAGCGCCGCCATCTCGGCCTCGGTGTCCGGCGTCAGCACGACGAACGGGTACTCGACCCGCCAGTCGGTCGCGTCGGTCACGTGCGACACGCGCGACAGGCCGTCGAACTTGATGTTGTCCTTGGCCGTGTGCCGCCCCAGCCGGCGCTGCGTGCGGCGGCGCAGCTCGGCCATCGTGTCGAAGCCTAGCGAGAAGCGATCCACCGCCTCGCGTGCCGCCTTCAGCAGCTCGCCGACGCGGGCATTGCGCTGCGCCGCTTCCACGTCCATCGTGGCCTCGTCCTTGTCGGCGCGGCGCTTGTCGATCTCGCCCAGCCGGTGCTGCAGGGCCTCGACCAGCTGGCGGCGCCGGCGCGGGTTGTCCAGCAGGTCGTCTTGCAGGTAAGGGTTGCGCTGCACCACCCAGATGTCGCCCAGCACCTCGTAGAGCATGCGTGCCGAGCGGCCGGTCACGCGCTCGGCGCGCAGCTGGTGCAGCATCTCCCACGACCGCGGCCCGAGCAGCCGCAGCACGATCTCGCGATCGGAGAACGAGGTGTAGTTGTACGGGATCTCGCGCAGTCGCGCGGCGTGGCCGTCGGCGGCCTGGATCGTGCTGTGGAGGGGAAGCGGTGCGTTCATGGTCACCAGCCGCCAACATCAAGTCGCGTCTGGGCCCGAATGCTATCGCAGTGCAGCACGGCCGACGCCCGTGCGGTCATGACTGCCGGTGCTGGCTACCATGCAGCATGCCGCCTCCTGCGCCCTGGCCCTACCCGTTCTGGATCGCCCACCGCGGCGCCGGCAAGCTGGCGCCGGAGAACACGCTGGCCGCCTTTCGCGCCGGTCAGGCACGCGGCTATCGCATGGCCGAATGCGATGTGACGCTGAGTGCCGACGAACAGCCCTTCCTGCTGCACGACGCGACCCTCGATCGCACGACCGACGGGCACGGCCTGGCGGCCGGACAGTCCTGGGCCACGCTGGCCGACCTGGATGCCGGCGCCTGGCATGGCCCCCGCTTCCGCGGCGAGCGCCTGCCGACGCTGGCATCGCTGGCCGAGCACGCCCGCCACAGCGGCCTGCTGCTGAACCTGGAGCTCAAGCCCGGCCCGGGCCAGGCGGCGCGTACCGGCGCCGTGGTCGCCCGAGTGGCCGCCGGCCTGTGGGCCGGCCTCACGCCGCCGCTGCTGAGCTCCTTCGAGACCGCCTCGCTGGCGGCGGCGCGGGACGCTGTCGAGGCGCTACCGCGCGCCCTGCTGCTGGAGCGTCTGGCGACAGGCTGGCGCGAAGCGGCCTGCGGTCTGGGCTGCATCGCCATCGTGGTCCACCACGGCGCGCTCGACGCCGACGCCATCCGCCAGGCCCATGAGGCCGGCCTGCGCGTGCTGTCCTACACGGTCAATGGCGCGGCGGAGGCCCGGCGCTTGCGTGCGGCCGGCATCGATGGCCTGATCACCGACGCATCGACCGCTTCGCGCCGGACACGCTGGCTGAACACCCGAGGCCCGGGCCGCGTGCAGGCTGGGGATGGTCAACGGCACCCGCCGCGGCAACATCGAGACCGATCCAGGATCCACGAAAGGAACGCACCCCGATGGAAGCCTTCTGCATCTGCTGCACCTCGAAGACGACGCACTCGACGCCGATCTGCTGTGTCGCACCGTGCAGCACCTGGGGGTGCGCGCCGAATGGCAACGCGTGTCGACCGCTGCCGACTATGTGCAGGCGCTGGGCGAGCACCGCTTCGACGCGATCCTCAGCGACAGCGAGGTGCCGGGCCTGGACGGTCTGCAGGCGCTGCAACTGGCCGGTGAACGGCAACCCGGAGCGCCCTTCATCTTCGTCAGCGGCCACGCGGACGAGCAGCGTGCGCAACAGTGGCTGGCGGCCGGCGCCGCCGATGTCGTCCCGAAGGACGCACTGTGGCGGCTGGCGCCGGCGTTGCGGCACCCGCTGCTGCAGGCCGACCGCGATCGACTGGCCTGGCGCGCGCGGCATGGCGCTGCTGGTCGACATCGTCAAGCAACTCTCGCTGGCGCGCAGCGTGGAGCAGATCATGGCCATCGTGCGCCACGGCGCCCGCGAGCTGACCTCGGCCGATGGCGCCACCTTCATCCTGCGCGACGGCGACCTGTGCCATTACGCCGACGAGGATGCGATCGAGCCGCTGTGGAAGGGGCAGCGCTTTCCGATGTCGGCCTGCGTCAGTGGCTGGGTCATGCTCCAGCGCACGCCCGCCGTCATCCCCGACATCTACCAGGACCCGCGCGTGCCGGTCGACGCCTACCGCCCGACCTTCGTGCGCAGCATGGCGATGGTGCCGATCCGCAGCGAGTCGCCGATCGGCGCCATCGGCAACTACTGGGCACGCCCCTACCGGCCGAGCACCGACGAGGTGTCACTGCTGCAGGCCCTGGCCGACACGACCTCGGTCGCGATCGAGAACGTGCAGACGCTGCAGGAGCTGGAGCACCGGGTGCAGGAGCGGACCGCTGCGCTGCGCGAAGCCAACGCCGGGCTGGAGGCCTTTTCCTACAGCGTCGCCCATGACCTGCGGGCCCCGCTGCGGGCGATCAGCGGCTACAGCGGTCTGCTCGCCGACCATCACCGTTCGCAGCTCGATGCGGAAGGCCAGGGCTTCCTGGACCGCATCGGCAAGTCCGCACGGCGCATGGAAGCGCTGATCGACGACCTCATCAAGCTGGCGCATGTCGGCCACGGCGACGTACAGCACCGCACGATCGACATCGGGCAACTCGCCCACGAGATCGTGGGCGTGCTGCGCGAGCAGAGTCCACGGGCCGGCATGACGGTGCGCATCGCCACCGGTCTGAAGGTCGTGGGCGATCTGGGCCTGCTGCGCGTCGTGCTGGAGAACCTGCTGTCGAACGCCTGGAAATACACCCTCCGGCGCGACGACGCGCTCATCGATCTGCAAGGCGCCCCAACGGCCGACGGTCAGCTCGTCTGCCAGGTTCGCGACAACGGCGTGGGCTTCGACATGACGGCGGCCGAACACCTGTTCGAACCGTTCAAGCGCCTGCACGGCGACGTCGAGTTCGCGGGCACCGGCATCGGGTTGGCGATCGTGCGCCGCGCGATCCACCGCATGGGCGGGCGGCTCTGGGCCGAATCCGAGAAGGACCGCGGGGCGACCTTCTACTTCGCACTGCCGCTGGGCCGCGGCTGACGTCGCTTCGGACGAACGCTCAGCTGCGGTAGTCGGCGTTGATCGTGACGTAGTCGTGCGAGAGATCGCAGGTCCACACGGTGGCATGGGCCGCCCCGCGGTGCAGATCGACCCGCACGGTGATCTCGCTCTGCTTCATGACGCGCTGGCCGTCGGCCTCCTGGTAGGCGGGATGGCGACCGCCCTTCGTCGCGACGTGCACGTCGTCGAGGTGGAGGTCGATCAGCGACTGGTCGAGGTCGGCGATGCCCGCATAGCCCACCGCGGCGAGGATCCGGCCCAGGTTGGGGTCGCTGGCGAAGAAAGCGGTCTTCACCAGCGGTGAATGCGCGATCGCGTAGGCGACCCACCGGCACTCCTCCTTCGAGCGGCCGCCGTCGACACGCACCGTGATGAACTTCGTCGCACCCTCGCCGTCGCGCACGATCGCCTGCGCGAGCTGCTGCGACACCGCGATCACTGCCTCGCGCAGCGCTGCACCTTCGGGCGACTCGAGTGCCGTGATCTCGTCGTGCGCCGCCTGGCCCGTGGCGACCAGCACGAAGCTGTCGTTGGTGGACGTGTCGCCATCGATGGTGATGCGGTTGAAGGACCGGTCAGCCGCCTCGCGTACGAGCGCCTGCAAGGCGCGCGGTGCCACCCTGGCATCGGTGGCCACGAATCCGAGCATCGTCGCCATGTTGGGACGGATCATCCCGCGCCCTTGGCGATGCCGGTCACCGTCACCGTCCGGCCGCCGATCTGCAGCTGACGCGACGCGGCCTTGGGCAGGGTGTCGGTGGTCATGATGGCCTCGGCGGCGGCCGGCCAGTTGTCGGCCCGGCAGTCGGCCAGCGCCGCCGGCAGCCCGGCCTCGATGCGGTCGGTGGGCAGCGTCTCCATGATCACGCCGGTCGAGAACGGCAGCACCTGCTCCGGCGCGATGTCGAGCCGGCGGGCCAGCGCCACGCAGGTGGAGAACGCGCGCACCAGCCCGTCCTCGCCGGTGCCGGCGTTCGCGTTGCCGGTGTTGACGACGAGTGCCCGCACGCCGACGGCGGCCTCCAGGTGTTTGCGGCACAGTTGCACCGGCGCGGCGCAGAAACGGTTCTGCGTGAACACCGCCGCCACCGCAGAGCCCTCTGCCAGCTTGAACACGCTCAGGTCACGCCGGCCCGCCTTGCGCACACCGGCCATCGCGATGCCGATCTCGACCCCCGGCACGGGATGCAGGTCGGCGGCGTTCGGGGCGACGAGATTCACGGGCATGAGGCTCTCCGGGTCGCTGCGATCAAGCCAATCGGCCGTGACACTGCTTGTACTTCTTGCCGCTGCCGCAGGGGCAGGGGTCGTTGCGTCCGGCGCGCGGCACCTCGGCCATGCGGTTCGCCACCTCGGTGGCCGGATCGGCCTCGACCGCCACGCCACCGTCTTCGGTGGGGTGCGTGTAGGTGAGGTTGCTGATGGCCTCGGCCTTCTCCTCCAGCGCCTCGGCCGCCTGCGTGACTTCCTCGGTGCTGCGGATACGTACCGTCATCAGCAGGCGGGTGACGTCCATCTTCACCGTGTCGAGCAGGGTCGAGAACAGCTCGAAGGCCTCGCGCTTGTACTCCTGCTTCGGGTTCTTCTGGGCGTAGCCGCGCAGGTGGATGCCCTGGCGCAGGTAGTCGAGCGCTGCGAGATGCTCGCGCCAGTGCGTGTCGATCGACTGCAACAGCACCGCGCGCTCGAAGCCGGAGAACTGCTCCTCGCCGACCAGCGCCACCTTGCCGGCGTAGGTCTCGTCGGCGGTCTTGGCGACCATCTCGACCAGATCCTCATCGGTGATCGCGTCGCTCTTGTCCACCTGCGCGGCGATCGGCACGTCGAGCTGCCATTCGTCGCGCAGCACCTTTTCGAGGCCGGGGATGTCCCACTGCTCCTCGACACTCTCGACCGGCACGAAGGTGCGCACCACGTCGGTCATCGCACCACGACGCAGGTGGGCGATCTGGGCGCCGAGCTCCTTCGATTCGAGGATGTCGTTGCGCTGCTGGTAGATCACCTTGCGCTGGTCGTTCGACACGTCGTCGTACTCGAGCAGCTGCTTGCGGATGTCGAAGTTGCGCGCCTCGACCTTGCGCTGCGCACCCTCGATGCTGCGCGAGACGATGCCGGCCTCGATGGCCTCGCCATCGGGCATCTTCAGGCGCTCCATGATCGCCTTGACACGGTCGCCGGCGAAGATGCGCATCAGCGGATCCTCGAGCGACAGGTAGAAGCGCGAGGCGCCCGGATCACCCTGACGGCCCGAACGGCCGCGCAGCTGGTTGTCGATGCGGCGCGACTCGTGGCGCTCGGTGGCCACGATGCGCAAGCCGCCCGCCGCCTTGACCTGCTCGTGCAGGCCGGCCCATTCGTCCTTGAGCTGCTGGATGCGGCGCAGCTTGTCGTCGGCCGGGATGGCGTCGTCGGCCTCGATGAACTGCACCTGCTTCTCGACGTTGCCGCCCAGCACGATGTCGGTGCCGCGGCCGGCCATGTTGGTGGCGATGGTCACCGCCTTCGGCCGGCCGGCCTGGGCGATGATCTCCGCCTCGCGGGCGTGCTGCTTGGCGTTGAGCACCTCGTGTGGGAGCTTGTACTTCTCGAGCAGCTTCGAGATCAGCTCGGAGTTCTCGATCGACGTGGTGCCCACCAGCACCGGTTGGCCGCGCTCGTAGCAGTCCTGGATGTCCTTGACCACCGCCTCGTAGCGCTCGCGCGAGGTCTTGTAGACCAGGTCGAGCTCATCGCGGCGCTGGGTCGGCTTGTTGGGCGGGATCACCACGGTCTCCAGACCGTAGATCTCCTGGAACTCGTAGGCCTCGGTGTCGGCCGTGCCGGTCATGCCGGCGAGCTTGCCGTACATGCGGAAGTAGTTCTGGAAGGTGATCGAGGCCAGCGTCTGGTTCTCGGCCTGGATCGGCACGCCTTCCTTGGCTTCCACCGCCTGGTGCAGGCCGTCGCTCCAGCGCCGCCCGGTCATCAGGCGGCCGGTGAACTCGTCGACGATGACGACCTCGCCGTTCTGCACCACGTAATGCTGGTCACGGTGGTACAGATGGCGCGCGCGCAGCGCCGCGTACAGATGGTGCATCAGCGTGATGTTGGCGGCGTCGTACAGGCTCGCCCCCTCGACCAGCAGACCGGCCTGCGCGAGCAGCGCCTCGGCGTGCTCGTGTCCCGCCTCGGTCAGCACCACCTGGTGGGTCTTCTCGTCAGCGGTGAAGTCGCCGGCCTCGATCACGCCCTCGCCGGTGCGCGGATCGGCCTCGCCGATCTGCTTCTTCAGCAGCGGCGCGACCGCGTTGATGCGCAGATAAAGCTCGGTCTGGTCCTCGGCCTGGCCGCTGATGATCAGCGGCGTGCGCGCCTCGTCGATCAGGATCGAGTCGACCTCGTCGACGATCGCGAAATTCAGCGAGCGCTGCACCCGGTCGGCCACCTCGGTGACCATGTTGTCGCGCAGGTAGTCGAAGCCGAACTCGTTGTTGGTGCCGTAGGTCACGTCGGCTGCGTAGGCAGCCTGCTTGGCCTCGCGCGTCATCTGCGGGCCGTTGACCCCGACCGTCAGCCCGAGGAAGTTGTACAGCCGTCCCATCCACTCGGCATCGCGCCGCGCGAGGTAGTCGTTGACCGTCACCACGTGCACGCCCTTGCCGGCCAGCGCGTTCAGGTAGACCGGCAGCGTCGCCATCAGCGTCTTGCCTTCGCCGGTGCGCATCTCGCCGATCTTGCCGTTGTGCAGCGTCATGCCGCCGATCAGCTGCACGTCGAAGTGGCGCATCTTCAGCGCCCGCTTGCTGCCCTCGCGCACGACGGCAAAGGCCTCGGGCAGCAACTGGTCGAGCGTCTCACCGTCGGCCACGCGTTGCTTGAACGCCTCGGTCTTGGCCCGCAGTTCGTCATCCCCGAGCTGCTCGAACTGCGGCTCGAGGGCGTTGATCTGATCGACCACGCGCCGGTACTGCTTGAGGAGCCGTTCGTTGCGGCTGCCGAAAATCGAGGTGAGAAGCTTGGGCAACATGCGGGGAATCGGTCGATGAGGGGTGAAGCGGCCCGCAACGTGGCGAGCACAGCAACCGCCGGGCCATCACGCCACGCCACAGTGCAGCCCCGGGCTGCAAGCAACTGCGGATGGCACTCCGGAATACAAGAGCGGCGCCCGTTCGGCGCCGCACTCAGCCCAGAACTCTACCACCCGCCCCGGGATGCCCCACCCTAGCGACGGGGCTTCCGGGCCGTCGTGTCAGCGGGCCTCCGCCGTGCGGTTCGCAGCCCGAGCGACATTGCCCGCAGGCAGCCGGGAAGCCTGCGCCAGGAACTTCGCCGGATCCTGCGGCGCGCCGTCAACCAGCACCTCGAAATGCAGGTGCGGCCCGGTCGAGCGGCCGGTGCTGCCGACCTCGGCGATCTTCTGGCCGCGACGGATCAGGTCGCCGGGCGCCACCAGCAGCCGCGCCGCGTGGGCATAACGCGTCACCAGGCCGTTGCCGTGGTCGATTTCGACCGTGCGCCCGTAGGCGGGGTGGGTCTCGGCGCTCATCACCACGCCGCCCGCCGCCGCCAGGATGGCGGTGCCGGTCTCGGCCGGGAAATCCAGGCCGGTGTGGAGCGCACCGCGGCCGGTGAAGGGGTCTGTCCGGAAGCCGAAGCCCGAGCCCACCGGCCCATCGACGGGGGCCGAGCTCGGCACCATCAGCGCCCGCAGGCGCGTCTCGAGCAGGCGCGACTCGACCAGCGTGAACACGTCGCTGTGGCGGTCGGCCCCTTCATCCAGCGCGGCGATCGCCTGGTTCAGCTGCGCCAACGACGGCGATTCGACCGGCACATAAGGCCCGCCCCGCCCGCCGCCAACGGCCGCGCCGGCGGGAACCGGCGCCGCCGGACGGTCGAGGCCGCGGAAATCCTCGGGCTTCAGGCCAGCCAGCCCGGAGACCCTCTCGCCCATGGTCTCGAGCTTCATCAGCTTGGCCTGCATCTCGCCGACCTTCGAAGCCATGGCGTCGAGGTTCTCGCGCATGAAGCGGTCGCGCTGCGCGATCTCGTCACGCACCACCAGCTTGACCACCTGGCTGACCACCGGCCAGCCCTCGCGCGCGGCCTTCAGGAACACGAAGTGGTAGATCGCGCCCGACAGCGCCAGCAGCAGCCCCACGAGGAAGGTTCCGACGATCGCCAGCTTCCAGGCCGGCAGGTCGAGCACGCGGGTGCGTGCGTAGCGGCCATGGGTCACTATGATCTGCATACGGTCTCCTTCATCCATGGCCCTGCATCCCAACTCCAGCCTGCCCGTCGCGCTGCCGATCGGCGATGCGCTGGCGCAGTCGGAGCCGCTCGTGCGGCTGCAGGCACTGCTGCGCGAATCGAACGCGCGTTTCGACGTGATCCGCCCGCTGCTGCCCGCGGCGCTGGCCGTTCAGGTGCGGCCGGGCCCGGTGGACGAACAGGGTTGGGCGCTGCTTGCGGGCAACACGGCCGTGGCGGCCAAGTTGCGGCAGTTGCTGCCCCGTTTCGAGGCCGCGCTGCAGCAGCAGGGCTGGAAGGGTAGCGCGATCCGCATCCGGGTTCAATCGAGTTGATCCGGCCCAGCCGGTACCAGTGCACGCCCGGGCCGGCGACGGCCGGCGACTGTGCAACAGCCTGTGTGCTCGGGCCTGAACGTCAGGCCTGCAGCGTGCCGCGGTCGAGCCGCACGCGCCGGTGGCAGCGCGCCGCCAGCGCGTCGTCGTGCGTCACCATCACATAGGCGGTGCCCTGGGCCTGCGCCAAGTCGAGCATCAGTGCGAACACACCGTCGGCGGTGGCGCGGTCGAGATTGCCGGTAGGCTCGTCGGCCAGCACGCAGGCCGGCCGCGTGACCAGCGCCCGGGCCACCGCGACGCGCTGGCGCTCG
>NZ_AZND01000026.1:0-27299 GCF_000576205.1 Methylibium sp. T29
GGCCTCACCGCCGGCGGTCGTGACGGCGCCGGGCGTGAACGGCATCAGCGGCACCTCGGCGGCGAGTCGCGGCGTGCCGACCGGCGGACCGGCTTGGCCCTTCTGGACCAGCGCGATGTCCTCGGCGTTCGGGTAGCGCCCCGTCAGCACGAAATCGAGCACGCGCCGCGCGATCGGCGCGGCCGCCTCGGCGCCGAAACCGGAGTTCTCCACGATGACGGCCAGTGCGACCTGCGGGTTGTCGACCGGCGCGAAGGCGGTGTAGAGCGAATGGTCGCGCAGGTAGTCGGCCATCTTGCTCTTGTCGTACTTCTGGTCCTGGCGAATGCCGACCGCCTGCGCCGTCCCGGTCTTCCCACCACTCGGGTAGCTCGCCCCCATGAAGACGCGCGTCGAGGTGCCTTCCTGCGTCACGCCGTGCAGCGCCTTGCGGACCACCTCCACGTGATCGGGCTGCAACGGCAGCGGACTCAGCGCCTCGGCCGACATCAGTCGGGTCTCCCGGGTTGCCACATCCTCGATCTCGCGCACCAGCCGCGGCACATAGCGCTGCCCGCCCGATACCAGCGTGGCGGTGGCGGTGGCGAGCTGCAGCATCGTGAAGTTGTTGTAGCCCTGGCCGATGCCGAGCGAGATGGTCTCGCCGGCGTACCACTTCTGCAGCTCCGGCTTCTTGTAGTACTTGCGCTTCCACTCGGTCGAGGGCAGCACGCCGGTGACCTCGCCGTTGATGTCGATGCCGGTGCGGCGGCCGAAGCCGAAGGGCTCGAGCTGCTCGTGGATCAGGTCCACGCCCATGTCGGCGGCCAGCTGGTAGTAGTAGACGTTGCTCGACTTGACGATCGAGCGGTTCATGTCCACCACGCCCAGCCCGCCGTCACCGTGGCTGCGGAAGCGGTGGTTGCCGAACATGAAGACGCCGTTGTCGTAGGTGGTCTGCTGCGGCGTGCGCTTGCCGGATTCCAGCGCGGCGATCGCCATGAAGGGCTTGAAGGTCGAGCCGGGCGGGTAGGTGCCGCGCAGGGCGCGGTTCAGCAGGGGCTTGTCGATCGACTCGTTGAGCTCCTTCCAGCTCTCCGAATCGATGCCGTCGACGAACAGGTTGGGGTCGAAGGTCGGCTTGCTGACGAAGGCCAGCACCTCGCCGGAGCGCGGGTCGATCGCGACCAGCGCGCCGCGCCGGTCGCCGAACAGCTGCTCGACCATCGCCTGCAGCTTGATGTCGATCGACAGCCGCACCGTGTTGCCCGGCGTCGGCGGGCTGGCCCGCAGGCGCCGCACCGCGCGGCCCGAGGCGCTGGTCTCGACCTCCTCGAAGCCGGTGATGCCGTGCAGCTCGGCCTCGTACTTCTGCTCGATGCCGAGCTTGCCGATGTAGTCGGTGCCCTTGTAGTTGGCCGCATCGTCGGTCTCGTCGATCGCGTCCTTCTCGGCCTGGTTGATGCGGCCGATGTAGCCCAGCACATGGCTGCCGAGCTCGCCATAGGGGTAGTTGCGGAACAGCCGCGCCTTGATGTCGACCCCGGGGAAGCGGAAACGCTGCGCGGTGAAACGCGCCACCTCCTCGTCGCTGAGCTTGGTGCGGATCGGCAGGGACTCGAAGCTCTTGGCGTCGTCCATCATGCGCTTGAAGCGGCGACGGTCGCGCGTCGTGATGTCGATCACTTCCTGCAGCGCATCGATGGTGCCCTCCAGGTCGTCGATCTTCGACGGCGTGAGCTCCAGCGTGTAGGCCGAGTAGTTGTTCGCCAGCACGACGCCGTTGCGGTCGAGGATCAGGCCGCGGTTCGGCGTGATCGGCAGTACCGTGATGCGGTTGCTCTCGGCGCGCGTGGACAGCTCGTCGTGCCGCAGCACCTGCAGCGTGACCAGGCGCGCCGTCACCAGCCCGAAGCCGAACAGCACCAGCGCGCCGGCGGCGATCAGGCGCAGCCGGAAGCGGCCCAGCTCCTGGTCGACGTTCTTGAGTTCGGTCACGGTCCTGTCCGGCGTTGCCGCGCTGCGGTCACAGCGGTCGATTCTCGTCCCGGTCCGGCGCACGGCGCTGCGGCGCCAGCAGCAGCACGGCGGCCACCGGCCACAGCAACGCTTCGATGACCGGCGCGAACACCAGGTTCCACCCCGGGAACACGCCGCCGGCCGCCAGCCGGACCAGCACCGAGACCGCGTGCGCCGCGACGAACAGCGGCAACACCTGCAGCGCCTGGCCGAGCACGGAAAACCACAGCAGGCGGCGGTGGATGGTGGTGGCGAAGAAGCTCAGCAGCGTGTAGGCCAGCGCGTGCTGGCCCAGCAGCGCGCCCTGGTGCACGTCCATCAGCAGGCCGAACACGAAGGCCGCGCCGATGCCCACGCGGCGCGGCTGGTGCACGTTCCAGAACACCAGTGCCAGCGCCAGCACGTCGGGCATCGCGTTGACGCGGCCGAAGGGGATGAGGTTGAAGGTGAGGGCCAGCAACAGCGAGCCCCACATGAACACCGGGTTGACCGGCAGCAGCAACTGGTCGGAACTGCGCGGCATGATCATCGGCGCGCTCCCGGTCGGCGACGCGGCGCGGCTTCGCTGGCCGCCGGCTCGGTGGGACGGGGCGGCAGTTGCAGGCCGAGCGGCTGCAGCACCAGCACGTGACGCACGCTGTCGGGCCGCGCCGCCGGCGCCAGCGTGACCTTCGCGAAGGTGGTGCCGGCGCGCCGGTCGACCGAGACGACCTTGGCCACCGACAACCCGGGCGGGTAGACACCATCGACGCCCGACGTGTTCAGCACGTCGCCCGGTTCGATGTCGGCATTGCTGGCGAGGAAGCGCAGTTCCATGCCGGCGCCCGCGGCGACGGTGGTCGGGTCGCCGTAGGCGGCCGCGCGGGCCTGCGTGCGGACGTTCAGCACCGGGATCGCGGCGTCCTTGTCGGTCAGCAGCGTCACCTCGGACGCGAGCGGGTAGACGCGCGTGACCTGGCCCAGCACGCCCGCGGCATCGATCACCGGCGAGGCGGGTGCCACACCGTGTGTTGCGCCGCGGTCGATGACGATCTTGCGCGTGTAAGGGTCGGCGGCCTCGTACAGCACCTCGGCCGCCTCGGTGTTCACCGTGAACTGCGGGCGCAGCGCCAGCAGTTCGCGCAGTCGCTGGTTTTCCTCGGTCAGCGGGCCGACGCGCGCCGCCACTTCGGCCTGGGCGGCCAGCCGCACCAGCGCTGCCGTCTCGCGCTCGCGCGCGTCGGCGATGCCGGTGAAGTAGTCGTGCACCGTGTCCCAGGCACGGACCGGCACCAGCAGCACGCGCTCGACCGGGTGCAGCGCGGTGGCCAGTGCCGCCCGCAGCGGCAGCGTGAGCTTGAAGCGCGTGTCGGCCACCATCAGGAACAGGGCGAACGCGGAGAAGAACACCAGCTTCGTCAGGGCCGACATGCCCTGCTTGAAGAACGGCGGCGGGGTGCGATCGAGGGTGCCTAGAGGCATGGCGCTCGGCGGTGAACGAAGAAGCCGGCCACGTGGGGCATCGGGCCCCTGGGCCGCGGCTTGCCGCAGCCGATCCCCCAAGGGGATGGCGCCCGGCTTGGGGCGGCCCGGCGCTCGGGCGCTCGCGCCGGCGCCATCGACTTACTCGGAGGTGAAGATGCTGCCCAGACGCTCCATGCGCTCCAGTGCCATGCCGCACCCGCGCACCACGCAGGTCAGCGGGTCCTCGGCCACCAGCACCGGCAGGCCGGTTTCCTCGGCCAGCAGGCGGTCCAGGTCGCGCAGCAGCGCGCCGCCGCCGGTCAGCATCATGCCGCGCTCGGAGATGTCGGCGCCGAGTTCCGGCGGTGTCTGTTCCAGTGCGTTCTTGACGCTGGAGACGATGTTGTTCAGCGGGTCGGTCAGCGCCTCGAGGATCTCGTTGCTGCTGATCGTGAAGCTGCGCGGCACGCCTTCGCTGAGATTGCGGCCCTTGACCTCCATCTCGCGCACCTCGGAGCCCGGGAAGGCCGAGCCGATCTGCTTCTTGATGGCCTCGGCGGTCGGGTCGCCGATCAGCATGCCGTAGTTGCGGCGGATGTAGTTGATGATGGATTCGTCGAACTTGTCGCCGCCGACCCGGATGCTGCCCTTGTAGACCATGCCGCCGAGCGAGATGACGCCAACCTCGGTGGTGCCGCCGCCGATGTCGACCACCATCGAGCCGGTGGCCTCGCTGACGGGCAGCCCGGCGCCGATGGCCGCGGCCATCGGTTCCTCGATCAGGTAGACCTCGGAGGCACCGGCGCCGAGCGCCGACTCGCGGATCGCACGCCGTTCCACCTGCGTCGAGCCGCAGGGCACGCAGATGATGATGCGCGGGCTGGGCTTGAGCACCGAGCGCGGATGCACCATCTTGATGAACTGCTTGAGCATCTGCTCGGTGACGGTGAAGTCGGCGATCACGCCGTCCTTCATCGGCCGGATGGCCTCGATGTTGCCCGGCACCTTGCCGAGCATGGCCTTGGCCTCGGCGCCGACGGCTGGATGGTCTTCTTGCCGTTGGGGCCGCCTTCGTGACGGATCGCGACGACCGAAGGCTCGTCGAGCACGATGCCCTTGCCACGCACGTAGATCAGCGTGTTGGCGGTGCCGAGGTCGATCGCGAGGTCGGTGGAGAAATAGCGTCGCAGGGAGGCGAACATGTCTTGGCGTTTCTGCAGGGCGCCGCAGCGAGGAAGCCGGGGGCTACGAGGGCTGCGCCGCCTGGGTATGGGGAGGGGCGGTGTTCGAAGCGATCTGGGCCAGCAGGCCGGTCGCGATGTCTGCGCCCCCACTGCGCTCGTCGCGTAGTGAACGCCTCCATCCCGGCCGGGTGAGGAACTCCGAAGATAATACCGCACGGTCCCAGCGCGACGCCCGCGAAAAGCGGCGTTGAATCGCGGCAGTTCTCTGGCGCAGGGCCGTTGCATCCCTCCATTTCGACCCTCCCATGGCCCTGACCCCCACCGACGTGAGCCGCATCGCCCTGCTGGCCCGGCTCGAACTCAGCGAGGCGGAGCAGTCCGCGATGCTCAGCCAGCTGAACGGCTTCTTCGACATCGTCGAGCGCATGCGCGCCGTCGACACCACCGGTGTCGCGCCGCTGTACACGCCGCTGTCGGCGGTGCAGGAAGTCGCGCTGCGGCTGCGCGAAGACGCGGTCACCGAGGTCGACCAGCGCCAGGCCAACCAACTCAGCGCACCGGCCGTCGAGGCGGGGCTGTACCTCGTGCCCAAGGTGATCGAATGAGCACCGAGCTGCACCAGCTCGGCGTGGCCGACCTGTCGGCCCGTCTGGCCGCCAAGACGGTATCGACTGCCGAAGTCACGTCACACCTGCTTGCGCGCGTTGCTGCCCATGAACACCTGGGGGCCTTCCTGTGCACCGATGTCGAACTGGCGCTGCAGCAGGCCCGCGCGGCCGACGAGCGGCGCGCCCGTGGCGAGACCCTCGGCGCGCTCGACGGCGTGCCGCTGGCCCACAAGGACATCTTCGTCACGACCGACTTTCCCAGCACCGCGGCCTCGAAGATGCTGGCCGGTTACCGCTCGCCCTTCGATGCAACGGTCGTCGCGAAGCTCAAGGCGGCCGGCACCGTGACCTTGGGCAAGCTCAACTGCGACGAGTTCGCGATGGGCGGCAGCAACGAGAACTCGGCCATCCGGCCGGTCCGCAACCCCTGGGACGCGGAGCGCATCCCGGGCGGGTCGTCGGGTGGCTCGGCGGTGGCGGTGGCGGCGCGGCTGGTGCCGGCCACCACCGGCACCGACACCGGCGGCTCGGTGCGCCAGCCGGCCTCGCTGTCCGGCGTGACCGGCATCAAGCCGACCTACGGGCGCTGCTCGCGCTACGGGATGATCGCCTTCGCCTCCAGCCTCGACCAGGCAGGCCCGATCGCCAAGAGCGCCGAGGACTGCGCGCTGCTGCTGGGCGCGATGAGCGGCTTCGACGAGCGCGACGCCACCTCGGCGCAGCAGCCGGTGCCCGACTTCGCCGCGCTGCTGCGTGCCCCGCGCGACGGTGCAAGCGCCGGCCGGCCGTTGCACGGCCTGCGCATCGGTCTGCCGCGGGAGTTCTTCGGTGCCGGCGTGGCCGGCGACGTGACGCAGGCGGTACGTGCTGCACTGGCCGAGGTCGAGAAGCTCGGCGCCACGTTGGTCGACGTGAGCCTGCCGCGCACCGAGCTGTCGATCCCGGTCTACTACATCATCGCCCCCGCCGAGGCGAGCTCCAACCTGGGCCGCTTCGACGGCGTGCGCTACGGGCACCGCGCCGCGCAGTACGGTGACCTGCTCGACATGTACCGCAAGAGCCGCAGCGAAGGCTTCGGGGCCGAGGTCAAGCGCCGCATCATGATCGGCACCTACGTGCTGAGCCACGGCTACTACGACGCCTACTACCTGCAGGCGCAGAAGCTGCGCCGCATGATCGCCGACGACTTCCAGGCGGCCTTCGCCCACTGCGACCTGATCGCCGGTCCGGTGGCGCCGACCGTCGCGCGCCGGCTGGGTTCGCAGACCGACCCGGTGGCCGAGTACCTGGCCGACATCTTCACGCTGCCGGCCAGCCTGGCCGGACTGCCGGGCATGAGCGCGCCGGCGGGATTCGGCGAGGGGGGGCTGCCGGTCGGCCTGCAGCTGATCGGCAACTACTGGCAGGAGGCGCAGCTGCTGCACGCCGCCCACAGCTTCCAGCAAGCCACCGATTTCCACCTCCGGACGCCGGAGGGCTACTGACATGAACGTCGCCCCCGCGCTGATCCGTGGTTACGAAGTCGTCATCGGCCTCGAGACCCACACCCAGCTGTCCACCGCGTCGAAGATCTTCTCCGGTGCCCCCACCGCCTTCGGCGCGGCGCCGAACACCCAGGCCTGCGCGGTCGACCTGGCTCTGCCCGGCAGCCTGCCGGTGATGAACCGCGGTGCGGTCGAGCGCGCGATCCGCTTCGGCCTGGCCGTGGGCGGCCAGATCGCGCCGCTGTCGATCTTCGCGCGCAAGAACTACTTCTATCCCGACCTGCCCAAGGGCTACCAGATCAGCCAGTACGAGCTGCCGGTGGTGCAGGGCGGCACAGTGGAGTTCTACCTGGCCGACGTGCCGCACCAGGTGCGGCTGACGCGGGCCCATCTCGAGGAAGACGCCGGCAAGTCGGTGCACGACGCCTTCGACGGCCTGAGCGGCATCGACCTCAACCGCGCCGGCACGCCGCTGCTGGAGATCGTCTCCGAGCCCGACATGCGCTCGTCCAAGGAGGCGGTCGAGTACGCCAAGGCGCTGCACGCGCTGGTGGTGTGGCTGGGCATCTGCGACGGCAACATGCAGGAAGGCAGCTTCCGCTGCGACGCCAACGTCTCGGTGCGCCGGCCCGGCGCGCCGTTCGGCACGCGGCGCGAGATCAAGAACCTCAACAGCTTCCGCTTCCTGCAGCAGGCGATCGACTTCGAGATCCAGTGGCAGATCGACCAGATCGAGGACGGTCTCGCGATCCGGCAGGCCACCGTGCTGTTCAACCCCGACAGCGGCGAGACGCGAGCGATGCGCACCAAGGAAGACGCGCACGACTACCGCTACTTCCCCGACCCCGACCTGCCGCCGCTGGTGATCGCGCCGGAATGGATCGCGCGCGTGACCGGCGAAATGCCGGAGCTGCCGCGCGTGATGGCGGCGCGCTTCGAGCGCCAGGACGGCCTGGCCGCCTACGACGCCTCGATGATGACGCAGAGCCTCGCGGTGGCGCGCTATTACGAGGCCACGAAGGCGGCGGGTGCGCCGGCCAAGCTGGCGGCGAACTGGCTGATGGGCGAGCTGTCGCGGCGGCTCAATGCCGAGGAACTCGGCATCGATGCGAGCCCGGTGAGCCCGGCGACGCTCGCGGCGTTGATCGCCCGCATCGCCGACGGCACGATCTCGAACAACGGCGCGAAGCAGGTGTTCGATGCGCTGTGGAACGGCGAGACGGAGGTCGACGCGGTCATCTCCGCCAAGGGCCTGAAGCAGATGTCCGACAGCGGCGAACTCTCCGCCATCGTCGACGCCGTGCTCGCCGCGAATCCGAAGTCGGTGGACGAATACCGCGCCGGCAAGGACAAGGCCTTCAACGCGCTGGTCGGCCAGGCGATGAAGGCGAGCAAGGGCAAGGCCAACCCCACGCAGCTCAGCGAGCTGCTGAAGAAGAAGCTCGGTTGACGGCGGAGAACGGCGGTCTCCGGCCGCCGTGGCTCAGGGCTTGGGCTGCGGTGCGGCCTGACCGGCCAGCGCCGACTGCGGCAGCGGGCCGAGCGATCCCGGATCGGCGCCACCCCACAGCCGCTTGAGCCGGTCCAGTTCGGCGTCGAACAGCGCCGTGATGCGACCGACCTCGGCCTGCTGGTTGACGATCAGCGCGCGCTGCGCCTCGATGCTCACGTCCACCGACTCGATCTGCCCCTTGAGCTTGCCCGGCAGGTTCTTGCCCTTGTAGAACTCGGCCTCGTCGAGCAGCGGCTTGCGCTCCTTCTGCAGGTCGGCCAGGCGCTGCTCCGAGGCTGGATGCCGCTGCGCGTGGCGTTCAGCGCGGCGTCTCGGGCCTTGTTGTGCGCGGCCTCGTTCGGAAAGCGCGCCAGCAGGTTGCGATCGCGGCGGATCGCCTCCTGCTTGTTCGCGCGCTCCTGCGCCTTGCGGCGCTCGGCCTCCTCATGCACCGCGCGCTCGTCGGACGTGAGACTGGGTTGCAGCACGGTGCGCAGCGAACCATCGCTGTTGAGCACGCGCTGCTCGCGGTCCATGCATTCGGCGATCGGGCGGTCGCGCGTGAGGGTGCGGCCGGCGGCATTGGTGCAGGTGTAGATGGCGCTGCCGTGCTTGACCTCCTGCGACGAGGCGTCCACCGCCAGCGACCCCAGCACGCCGAGCATCAGGGCGGCGTTCAGTCCGCGCACACGACAGATCCTCATCCCGCCCGCTCCCCGTTCCTTCATGTCTCAGACGCCGTAGCGATCCCGGTAGGCTGCACCCGTGGCAGGTGTTGTGCCAGCGCCGGGTCAGCCTGGCGCGCCAGATACTGCAGCAAGTCCGACAGCGTCGCAATCGCACAGACCGCCAGGCCGAGTTCGCGCTGCACGAACTGCACCGCGGAGTGATCGGCATCGCGCACGCCGTCTTGAGTGGTTTCGGTGGCCCGCTCCTGGCGGTCGAGCGCGATGGCCACGCCGCAGGGTTCGGCCCCGGCGGCCCGGATCATCGCGACCGACTCGCGCACCGAGGTGCCGGCTGAAATCACGTCGTCGATGATCACAACGCGGCCGTGCAGCTTGGCGCCGACAAGGCTGCCACCCTCGCCGTGGTCCTTGGCCTCCTTGCGGTTGTATGCATACGGTAGGTTGCGGCCGAGGCGGGCGAGCTCGATCGCCACCGCGGCGGCCAGCGTGATGCCCTTGTAGGCCGGGCCAAAGATCATGTCGAAGGCCAGGCCGGAAGCCTGCATCCGGCGTGCATAGAATTCGGCGAGGCGGCCCAGCTTGGCGCCGTCGTCGAACAGCCCGGCGTTGAAGAAATACGGAGACAGGCGCCCGGCCTTGGTCTTGAATTCGCCGAAGCGCAGCACGCCGGCCTCGACCGCGAAGGCCACGAAGTCCTGTGCGAGGTCGTCTCGCGCCGCAGTGCCCGGGCCGCCGAATGTGCTCATCTGGACATCTGAAATAGGTAGGTGCGTTGTGTTGCGTCTGGTCTCGCTCAATCTCAACGGCATCCGTTCCGCGGCCAACAAGGGCTGGGTCGAATGGGCCGAGAAAAGCGCGATCGATTGTATGGGCGTGCAGGAGCTCAAGGCCCAGGCGGCCGACCTGGGCGGGCGTTTCGACCAGGTGGCCGGCCTGAAAGGCCACTTCCACTATGCCGACAAGAAGGGCTACTCCGGCGTCGGCCTGTACACGCGCGGCACGCCGAGCGACGTGGTCACCGGCATCGGCGAGCCCGAGTTCGATGCCGAGGGGCGCTACGTCGAGGCCCGCTTCGACACGCCCCAGCGCAAGCTGTCGATCATCAGTTGCTACTTTCCCAGCGGCTCCAGCTCCGACGAGCGGCAGCAGGCCAAGTTCCGTTTCCTGGCCCTGTTCTACCCTTACCTCGAGCTGCTGAAGGCGACCCGCGAGTTCATCCTGGTGGGCGACGTGAACATCGCGCACCGCGAAATCGACCTGAAGAACTGGAAGAGCAACCAGAAGAACAGCGGCTTCCTGCCCGAGGAGCGTGCGTGGATGAGCCGCGCGCTCGACGAACTGGGCCTGGTCGACGTGCACCGCACGCTGCGACCCGACGACACGGGCGAGGCCTACACATGGTGGAGCAATCGCGGCCAGGCCTGGGCCAACAACGTCGGTTGGCGCATCGACTACCACCTGGCGACGCCGGCGCTCGCCGCGCTGGCGCGTTCGGCGTCGGTCTACAAGGCGCAGCGCTTTTCCGACCACGCCCCGTTGACGGTCGATTACGAACTTTCGCTGTGAACCTGCACGGCGTTTTCCCAGGAGATTTCTCATGCGCACCACGGCCCTGATCGTCGGCGTCTTGTTGCTTGTGGCGGGCGGGCTGATCTCGGCCGGCGTCCTGAGCTTCGACAAGGAAGAAACCGTGGCGAAGCTCGGCCCGCTGGAGATCACCACCACCGACCACAAGAAGCCCGCTCCGGTGGTGGGCTACCTGCTGCTCGGCGTGGGCGCGCTGGTGCTCGTGGCCGGGTTGGTCGGCAGGAAGTGAACGGGTGTCGATCGTGGTCTGGGCGCTCCAATGACGCGGCTCGAGGCCGCTGAGCCGACGCGGGCGACCAACGCCCCTCCCGATCTGACGGAGCTGACGAGCCTGCGTTTCATCGCAGCGCTCGCAGTGTTGGTACTGCACTACCGAGACTTTCTGGGTCCGCTGCCCGGCTGGGTCCTGCGCGGCATCGTGGGAGGGCAGTACGGCGTCACCTTTTTCTTCATCCTCAGTGGTTTCATCCTCACCTACCGTTATCACGGTTGGTTCGCCACAGGGGTCGGCGACGTCGCGTTCTGGCGATTCCAGCGCCTGCGCGTGGCGCGTCTCTATCCGGTCTACCTGTTCGGGCTGCTGCTCGACACACCGTGGCATCTCATCGAACGCGCACAGGTCAGCCAACTGGCCGCCGTTGGGACCACCTACTGGGCTTCTTGGCTGCTCAATGCGGTCGGCCTGCAGGCTGGGTGCCTGCGGTGCCTTTTGCGATGTTCTGGAACACGCCGGCCTGGAGCGTGTCGGCAGAATTCTTCTTCTATGCGAGCTTTCCGTTCCTGGTGCATTGGCTGAGTCGGCGATTGCGGTCGACGGCATGCCTCGCTTTCGCCTTCGTTCTGGCCGTGTGTGGCGGCATTGCGCTGTACGGTGCGGTGATCTACACGATGAACTATGTCGTTGCGGTCGGTGCGGAGGCGCAATACATCGTGCTGGTCTACAACCCGGTGCTGCGTTTCAGTGAGTTCGTCGCCGGCAGTTTGGCGGGGTGGTATTTCGTACGGATGCAACACCAGCCGGACGGCCTCCGGCACCGGGGCGCTTCGCTAGGATCGGCGCGCAATGTGGTCGTCATGGTGGCCCTCGCCGCCATCGCGGCGCGTGTCTGGATGCCGGACTACACCGGTCCCGATCGCTGGGTCTGGTTGCTCGACGTGTCGGTCAAGTACGGTAGCTTCGTACTGCCGTTCACGGCTCTGATCCTCGCGGTCGCCTCGGGACATACAGTTCTGAGCGGCTTGCTCCTCAGGCCTTGGATGGTCGCGCTCGGTGAGGCCAGCTATGCGCTTTACATCATCCACTGGTCAGGGGTGACGATCCTGAAGATGGGCTACTTCGGCGGGAAGCCCTCGTGGGCGGTGGTTGCCGTGTTCCTGTTCGGCACGGTTGGTGCATCGGTGCTCTGCCATCGATGGATCGAGGCGCCCTGGCGAGCGAAACTGCGCGGACCTTCCGTCTTTTGAGAGGGCGCTTGCGCACGCCGCACGGCAACCCGGTCTGACCCTTGGCAACTCTGAGTCGACCCTTGATTCCCAATGAATCAACGGCTTGGCGCGGGAGCGTGGCGGGGACCCGCCCGTGCGCTGTGTCGCCTGACTAGGGAGTGGTTCGTCGACGATACGGTTGCGTCGCAATTCTGTGTCGACCCGCGACGCTGGCGCTGCGCAACTACGGTCAACAAAGCGCGGTCTAGAACCCTCGGACGGTCCGGTGCAATACATCTGCCCCGGCCGGTCCGGAGAATTTAAGCGTCAGCCCATGACAACGGGTACATCTTCCGATTCGTCGTCGCCATCGTAGCGGTTGTCCAGGCCCCACGGCCCGCCATTGATTTCAAGGGCATGGGCAACGCTCTCTATCAGCTCGTCCGGGTACTGGCCGTTGAACTCCTCGCGTAGCTCCTCGGCCATATCCACGTCGGGCCAACTAAACCCGTTGGACGACTCGTTGTCATAGAACGCGAAGTCGATCAATGGCGTGTACTTGCTACGCGCCCAGGCCTTCATGGTGTCGGCGCCTTCATCCTCGTCGATCGTCTTGACCGCGTGTTCTTCGACAAATTGCCCGAGGTTTGGCTTCTTCAGGACAAGGTCTAGAACATGGTCGATGTAGGTCCACTTTATCGGCGCGAGGTGCTTGTGAAGCATCGACCAGTTCTTGAACGCAAGACTGATCGCGATCTCGTTTTGGTGCCAGCCAAGGGTTTGCCTGCCTGGTCAGCCTTTTTGACCATCTTGGCGTAGCGTCGCATCAGGTCGAGCAAGTCCTGGCCCGACAGATAGTCGAGTGTGGAGAAGGTAACGGATGCCATCGTGAACTCCAGTTGGAGCGCATTTGACGAGCACGGCCCGCAGTACTCACGCGCTCATGGAGGGCACGCGAAGGGGAAAACCGAGATGCATCAAGCTTCGCCAGAGCGGGCCGGCCAGGCTTTCTCGTAAGCCCACCGGCACTATGCCATAGCCGGGCATGGAAGGTAAAGATCGCGGCGGACCGCGTCCACAAGATCGGCCACAACGATCATGGGCAGTAGGGACAGATGGGCGGCCTTGCCGTCTTCGCCGACAAACGCGCAGGCTGCCACCCTTTCACGACGCGTACGAGAGAGGCAGGTGCGGGTTCGGGCTGGTGTTCATCGACGTTCCTGAAGTTCGGTTCTGGCGCGACGCCAAATGGCGCGCGTCTGCTGTATCGGCAACTCGTATACGATGCTTTAACG
The DNA here is from genome assembly GCF_000576205.1 of Methylibium sp. T29. Lineage (NCBI taxonomy): Bacteria > Pseudomonadati > Pseudomonadota > Betaproteobacteria > Burkholderiales > Sphaerotilaceae > Methylibium > Methylibium sp. T29. The sequence continues at coordinate 13,206 of NZ_AZND01000026.1, forward strand.
CCGTTTACGGTGTTTTCAACTCATCCTGTTTGTGTAGATCGCTATCCTTCGAGGATGAAATCGAAGCCGGATACCGCAGCGTGCACCGTTTCGGGTCGAGTCGACACTTAGTTGCGACGGCGACCTCGGAACGGGCGATGGACGGTCGACACAGAGCGGCGAAATTCGACACTGAGTTGCCAAAGGACAGGTCATACGATGCTCCAGTACCTCACTGTCCCCGTCACCGCCTTCCAGCAGAACTGCTCCATCGTGTGGTGCGACGCCACGCGCCGCGCCGCCGTCATCGATCCCGGCGGTGAGCTGCCGCGGCTGCGGGCCGAGGTGCGGCGGCTGGGGCTCACGCTCGAGGCGATCTGGCTGACCCACGCGCACATCGACCATGCGGGCGGCACCGCGCAACTCGCCCGCGAGGACGCGCTGCCGATCATCGGGCCGCACGCGGCCGACCAGTTCTGGATCGACGGGCTGGCGCAGCAGAGCCGGATGTTCGGCTTTCCCCCCAGCGAGCCGTTCACACCGACGCGCTGGCTCTGCCCCGGCGGCGTGGACGACCGCGTGACCCTGGGCGACTGCGAGCTCGAGGTGCGGCACTGTCCCGGGCACACGCCGGGGCACGTGGTGTTCGTCTCGCGAGAAGCCCAAAGGGCCTTCGTCGGCGACGTGCTGTTCGCTGGCGGCATCGGCCGCACCGATTTCCCGCAGGGCGATCACGACACGCTGGTGGCGGCGATCCGCACCCAGCTCTGGCCGCTCGGTGATGACATCGTGTTCATCCCCGGCCACGGGCCGGAGAGCAGCTTCGGCCGCGAGCGGCGCCACAACCCCTACGTGCGCGACGTCTGAGCGCCCGCGCTCGCGCCCCTGCGCTCAGCGCGACTGCTCGCGCGTCGGCGTGGCGGGCTTGGTGGCCTTGCGGTCACCGCTGTCGGTCAAACCGGCGTCCCAGCGTTGCGGTGGCTTGGGCGCGCGTTCGTACAGCGGCAGCACCTTCGGCAGGTTGGCCTCGATGTCGCGGATGCGGGTCGGCCCCTGCGGGTGGGTGGAGCCGTACTCGGCCAGCTTGTTGCCGCTGCCCCCGCCCCCACCGCCGGTGGCCTGGCCCATCTTGGTCCACAGGCTCACGCCGGAGCGCGGGTCGTAGCCGGCGCGCGCGGCCAGCTCCATGCCCACCAGGTCGGCCTCGGACTCGTCGTCGCGGCTGAACTTGAGCTGCAGCAGCTGCGCGCCCATGCCGGCGAGGGTGCGGCTGGCATTGCCCAGCCCGAGCAGGGCCGCGCCGATCTCCAGGCCGATGTTGGTGGCGGTCGACTTGCCCATGCGCTCTCGGGCGTGCTCACGCAGCGCGTGCGCGACCTCGTGGCCCATCACCATCGAGACCTCGTCGTCGGTCAGCTTGAGTTGTTCGATCAGGCCCGTGTAGAAGGCGATCTTGCCGCCCGGCATGCAGAAGGCGTTGATCTGCTTGCTGGCCAGCAGGTTCACCTCCCACTTCCAGCCGGGCGCGCGCCCGTTCCATTCAGGCGTGAACGGGATGATGCGCCGCGCGATGGCGCGCAGCCGCACCGTCTGCGTGTCGTCGGCGCCCACCAGCGCGTTCTTGTTGCGGGCCTCCTGCAGCAGTTGCGCGTACTGCTGCGTCGCGGCCTGCTCGACCTGCTCGGCCGGCACCAGCTTCGAGAAGCTCGACTGCTTGCCGACATCGACGCCCTCGCGCGCGCCGGCAGCCGGCAGCAGCAGCGCGGCGCCCGCGCCAGCCAGCGCGGCATTGAAGCGGCGACGCCCGGGGCGGGCGGGCGTAGGGGTGTCCACGGCGTTCTCCGGTGCGTTCAGTCGCGCGAAGGCGGCGCACAGGCTGCAGTGGTAGCGGGGAGACGAGATGAACTGGCTCATGGCGATGAGACTCCGGGCGCGGCTTCGCGTTCCAGCATCCGGCGCACCGACGGCAACAGCAGGTAGGCCGGGAACGACAGCCAGAACGTCAGGAAGAAGTAGACGGCATACCCCAGCTCCTGGGCGCCGATGCCGCCGGCCCAGCCGGCCACCGCGCGGCTGAAGGCGAAGATGCTCGACAGGATGGCGTATTCGGTGGTCGCGCGCGCCTTGCTGGTGATGCCCATCAGGAAGGCGAGGAAGGCGCCGGTGCCCAGCCCGCCGGTGAAGCTCTCGAGCGCACTGGCCGAGTAGACGATGGCCTGGTGCAGCGGCTCGACGCCGATCGTCGCGGCCGCACCCGGCGTCAGCAGCGGCACGGACCAGGCCGCTCCCGCGTAACCGAGGTTGGACAGCGCCTGCCACAGACCCAGCACCCACAGGCCGCGGAAGATGCCGCGCTTGTCGACGTACCAGCCGCCGACCAGCCCGCCAGCGATCGACAGCGCCAGCCCGAGGTTCACGCTGACGAAGCCGATCTGCCCGGCCGTGAAGCCGGCGTCGACCCAGAACGGCTTGACCATGAAACCCATCGCCGCGTCGCCGAGCTTGAAAAGCAGGATGAAGGCCAGCACCGCCACCATGCCGGGCCGCAGCAGCAGCTCGACCCAGGCGCCGAACACCGGCCCGTCGCGCAGCGCCAGCGCTTGCGGTGCGCGCGCCGCACGCACCAGCAGTGCCGCGCCGGCAAACATCAGGCCGACCGGCAGCGCGCCGCGGAACCACCAGGTGGTGCTCACGGCCTCGACCGCGCTCCACTGCAGTGCGCGGGCCAGCGGCCCCAGCACCGGCCACAGCAGGCCGACCAGTACCAGCCCCAGCGCGACCAGGAAGCCCGGCTGGGCGCGCAGCAGGCCGAGCTCCTTGCCCACGCTGCTGGGCGGTGCGCCGACGCGCGGCCGCTCCGCCGGGGCCAGCAGCGCCATGCCGGCATTGAGACCGAACACCACCGCGCCGAGCGCATAGGCCGCGCTCCAGCCGAGCGTGCCCGACACCATCAGCAACACCCCGGCGGTCAGCATCCCGGCGCGGTAGAAGCCGATGCGCAGGCCGTTCGCCAGGCCGTACTCGCGCTGATCGAGCAGCTCGATCGTGTAGCCGTCGGTCGCGATGTCGTTGGTGGCCGACAGCACGGTGAAACAGCCGATGGCCACCCACACCCAGGGCCCGAGCGCGAGACCGAACACGGCGAAGCCGATCATCACGGCGGCCATGCCGAGGTTGGCCGCAGCGACCCACCAGCGGTGCCGGCGCGCCCAGTCGACCATCGGCGCCCACAGGAACTTCACCGTCCAGGCCAGGCCCAGCAGCGACAGCAGACCGATGTCCGCGAGGTTCACGCCCTGCTGGCGGAAGTAGACCGGGAACAGATCGAAGAACACCCCCAGCGGCAGGCCTTCGCTGAAATACAGCAGGGCCACCCAGAACAGCTTGCGCCGGTAGGCGGGGCGGGCCGTCGTGGGGGCGGGCGCAACGGGAGGCACGGCGGTCATTGCGGGCATTCTAGGGAGGGCCCCCGCTGCGCTGTCGCCCCGCCGTCGGCACGGAGTCCAGCGCGGGACTACAGTGCTGACGGGCCCCGACCGTGGCCTATTCCTCATTCACAGGAGACCCGACGATGAAGAAGCTGCTCCCCCTGGTGCTGGCCCTCGCGGCCGGCGCCGCCATGGCTCACAATTGTCCGAACGAGATGAAGCGATCGACGCCAAGCTCGCCAGTTCACCGAATCTGGGCGAGGTCGACCTGGCCAAGGTCAAGGCCCTGCGCAGCGAAGGCGAGGCCGCGCACAAGGCCGGCAAGCACGACGAGTCGATGAAGGCGCTGGGCGACGCGAAGAAGATCCTCGGCATCTGAGCGCGGCGTGATCCTTGCCCCGCGTTTCGCGCGGGCCGTGCCTTGCGGCGCGGCCCGTTTGTTTTCCTGGCACCTCGAACCGGCGACGCTCGATCGATCTCCCCACACGCCCGATGACATTCGCACACGCCTCCTGGCACTGGCTCACCCGATTCGGAGAATCCGGCATCGTGATCCCGATGGCCCTCCTGGCTGCTGCGTGGTGGTGGTGGGCCACGCCGAGCCGGCGGCCCCTGTTCGCGTGGCTGCTGCTGCTGGGCTCCGCAGCCTTCCTCACGCTGGTGACCAAGGTCGCGTTCATGGATGGGGCCTCGGCATCGAGGCGCTCGACTTCACCGGCCTGTCGGGGCACTCGATGCTGGCCGCCGCGATCTACCCGGTGCTGGCGCGCACGCTGGCCAGCCCGGCCGCGGTGCCGCCGCGCTGGGCGATCGTTGCCGGCTATGCGCTGGCGGCGGTGATTTCGCTGTCGCGCGTCGTCATCGGCGCGCACTCGGTGTCGGAGGTCGTGCTGGGCTTTGCGGTGGGCGGGGCGGCGAGCGCGGTCGCGCTGATGCTCGAGACCCGTCATCCGCCGCCGCTGCCGAAGCACTGGCTGGTGGTCGGGCTGGCGGGCTGGCTGACGCTGATGCCCGTGGTCGCCGCGCCATCGGGGACGCATGGATGGTGCAGCGGCTGGCCAAGGCGTTGTCGGATCGCGACGTGCTCTTCACGCGGGCCGATCTGCACCGCCTGCGGCCGCCCGGCTGAGCGGGCCGGGCCCCGGCCGTCAGCGCGGCGGTTGCAGTCCGCGCCGCGCCTGCAGCGCTCGTTCGCGCACGTGGCAGCCGTCGAGGTGGTCGTTGACCAGCCCCATCGCCTGCATGAACGCGTAGACCGTGGTCGGGCCGACGAAGCTCCAGCCGCGCCGCTTCAGGTCCTTGCTCATCGCCACTGACTCGGGCGAGGTGGTCTGCGTCTTCAGTGTCTCGAGCGTCATGCGGCGGGGGCGCGAGGCGGGCGCCGGCTCATGGCGCCAGGCGTAGGCCGCCAGCGAACCAAACTCGGCGCGCAACTCGATCACACGGCGGGCGTTGTTGAGAGTCGACTCGATCTTGCCGCGGTGGCGCACGATGCCGGCTTCGCCCAGCAGCCGCTCGACATCGCGCCCGGTGTAGCGCGACAGCCGCTCGGCATCGAAGTCGGCGAACGCGGCGCGGAAATTCTCGCGCTTGTTCAGGATGGTGAGCCAGCTCAGGCCGGCCTGGAAGCCTTCGAGGCAGAGCTTCTCGAACAGCCGCCGGTCGTCGGTGACCGGGAAGCCCCATTCGTGGTCGTGGTAGTGCTGGTAGGCCGGCGTGGCCGCGCACCAGGTGCAGCGTGGCGCGCCATCGGTGGCGGTGTCGAACAGGCCGGAGGGAAGCGGTGGGCTCATGCGGTGGACTCCTCGGCGCGCATCATGCCTGCCGGAGAGCCGTCCCGTATCTTCAGTGCAACCACACCGCGACGGCCAGTGCCACCGTCGCGCCGTCTTCCTGGCCACCGTGCTCGGTGACGGCGAGGCCGCGACGCAGCTCGTAGCTCGAATCGAACCAGCCGCAGGCCGGCAGGCCGTCCTCGGCAGCCGCTGCACGGTCGTCCTCGCGTGCGGCGCGGCGCGCCCGCACCAGGGCCAGCGCCGAGGTCTTGCGGGCGAACAGGCGGGGGGTGAAGCTGAAGCTGAGCATCATGAAGGCCTCCGTTGAGCGTGTGCCTTCAATGTCGTCGCCGCCGGGCGCAGCGACCATCGCCCCGAGGGCGGCCCCGCGGGGGCACCGGGCCGAGGGCCCCCGCGGGGCGAAACCGGAGCGGTGACGGGGCGTGAAAGCAGGCTTCAGGCGGTACCGTCCAGCACGGCGTCGAGCCCGGCCAGCACCTGCGCCACATCGATCGGCTTGGTCCAGTAGTCGTCGAAGCCGGCACGGCGCGCCGCCGCGATCTGCTCGTTCATCGCGTCGGCCGACAGCGCGATGCAGCGCAGCGCCCGTGTCGACGGATCGGCGCGCAGCGCCTGCACCAAAGCCAAGCCGTTGGTATCGGGCAGGTTCATGTCGATCAGCATCAGGTGCGGGGAGAGCTCGCGCGCCAGCTGCAGGCCGCTGGCGCCGTCGTCGGCGATGTGGAGCTGCCAGTCGGGGCGGGCTCGAAACACCTCCTGCAGCAACACCTGGTTCAGCAGTTCGTCCTCGATGTAGACCACCTGTCGCTGCGCGCGCCGCGGCGCGGGCGGTTCGTGCAGTAAGGCTGCGGGCTGTGTGGCGAGGTAGGCGCTGCCGCTCGGCTCCTCGGCCTCGGGCAACTGCAAGGTGAAGGTCGAGCCGGCGCCCGGCACGCTGACGACATCGATGCGACCGCCCATCGCCTCGGCCAGCTGGCGTGCGATCACCAGGCCGAGACCGCTGCCTTCGATGCGGCGTCGTTCGGCACCCAGCCGATCGAAGGGTTGGAACAGCCGCGCCTGCTGCTCGGCCGTCAGGCCGACGCCCCGGTCGCGCACCGCGATCTTCACCGTCCCGTCGCTGCGCTGCAGGTTCAAGACCACCGGACTCTGTTCGCCGCTGTACTTGATGGCGTTGGACAGCAGGTTCACCAGTACCTGTTCGAGCGCACGCTCGTCGCCGCTGACCCACAGCCCGCTCGGTGGCGTCGGCTCGATGGTGATCGAGCGCCCGCGCGCCAGCGACTGCACCAGGCTCAGGCTCGCGTGCAGCGCGGCGTCGAGATCGACCGCCAGCGTGCGCACCGCGACCTCGGCGCTTTCGATGCGGCTGATCTCCAGCACGTCGTTGATCAGATTCAGCAGCCGGTTGCCGGCCCGCTGCACGCTCGCGAGGCGCTGCGCCTGCGGAGCCGCCAGCGGGTGATCCTCGTCCAGCGCCATCAGCTGCGTGAAGCCGAGGATGCCGTTCAGTGGCGTGCGCAGCTCGTGGCTCACCCGCGACAGGAATTCGCTCTTGGCGCGGCTCGCCCGCTCGGCCTCCTGCATGCCGCGGGACAACTCGTCGGCCAGCTGCTGCTCGTGCACGTCCCGGCAGGTGCCGATGACACCGGTCGGCGCGCCGGCCTCGTCGCGCGTGGCACGCACCACGAACTCGAGCCAGCGCACGCTGCCATCGGGCTGGCGGATCCGATACCGGCCCTCGAACGGTCGTTCGCCGGCCAGCGCCTCGCCGATACCGGCCATCACGGCGTCGCGGTCGGCCGGATCGATCTGTGCCATCCAGTCGTCGAGCGTCACCCGGCCATGCGGGTGCGAAAGTCCGTGATTGATGCAGGCGCGGCGATCGAGGTTGACAAGGCCGTCGGCCAGCACGAACTCGGCGATGCCGATGCGCGCTGCGTCGGCGGCGATCTGCCAGCGCTCTTCATGGGCCTGCAACGCCTCCTCGATCGCCTTGCGCGCGGTCACGTCGGCGGTGAATCCGTGCCACAACGTACCGCCGTCACCCAGGCGCGTCGGCGCCGCACGCATCTCGAACCAGCGCAGCGAGCCATCGGGCAAGGTCATGCGGAAGCTGTGCTCCAGCCGTGTCAGCCGCGCCGCGCCCTCGGCCAGGGCCTTGCCGAGCGGCGCGAGATCCGGTGGGTGAACGTGGCGGAAGAAGGTCAGCGCATCGGCCTGCAGCGTGGCCGCCGCCATCCCGAGCACGCGTTCGGCGCCATCGCTGACGAAGGGGTAGCCGGCCCGGCCGTCGGGATGCTCCTCGAAGGTGAACAGCATGCCCGGCACCTGCGCGGCCAGTTCGCGCAGCGTGACCTCGCCGCGACGGGCCTCGCTGGCTGCCGCCAGCGTCGACGTGACGTCGCGCACCGTGCCGCGATAGCCCTCGAAGCGGCCAGCCGCGTCGAACACCGGCACCGCGCTGCGCGACAGGTAGAGCAGCCCGCGCGGCGTGTGCTTGGCGGTCAGCACCCGTGCGAACGGCTCCTGGCGGTCGAGCAGCGCCCGGTAGTACTGCGCCGGCACGCGCGGACTCCCGTCGGCGTCGAGCAGCTGGGCGTCGGTGATGGGTTCGCCGAGCTGCCGGCGCGGGTCGATGCCGGTGATGGGCTGGAAGGCGTCGGAAAGCCACCGGTAGCGATGCCGTGCATCGCTCTCCCACATCCAGTCACCGCCGGCGCGCGCGAAGTCGAACAGGCGCTCGCGCAGCTGCGACGCTTCGCGCAGGCCCTGCCGCGACTGCAGCAGTTCGACCGCGGCACAGCCCAGTTGCGCCAGCGCTTCGCGTTCGCCGGCACCGAGCGTGCGGGGCTGGAGGTCGAACACGCACAGCGTCCCGACGGCCAGCCCGTCGATGGCCAGCGGCTGGCCGGCATAGAAGCGCACGCGCGGGCCGTCGGTGACCAGCGGGCTGTCGCGAAAGCGGGGGTCGCGAGCCAGGTCCGGCACGGTGAACAGGCTCTCGCCGAGGATCGCGTGCGAACAGAAGCCCTGGCTGCGCGGAATCTGGGCGAGCTCGAAGCCGCTGCGCGACAGGAACCACTGCGCGTCGTCGTCGACCAGCGAGATCGCTGCCAGCGGCGCACCCGTGAGCCGCGCCGCGCAAGCGGTCAGCGCGTCGAGGCCGGCACCTGCTGCGCCGCCGAGCACCCCGAGCTCGCGCAACAGCGTCAGGCGATGCGCCTCTCGGGGGTGGAAGGGGATCGGCATGGTGTCGCGGGGGGCGGGCCCGCGTATTGTGGCGTTGCCGCCGCGGCCTCGACCGCCGGCCGGCGGTGCCGCGTTCAGCCGGCCTTCAGGCGCCGCTCGAGGAAATCGAGCCGGTCCTGGCCCCAGAAGATCTCACCCTGCACCACGTAGCTCGGCGCGCCGAACACCCCGGCATCGACCGCCGCCTGCGAATCGGCCTCGTACCGCTCCTGCACCGCCTGCGAGTGCGCGGCCTCGAGCCGCGCGGCCGGCAGCTCGCGCTCGACCAGCAGCGATGCGAGCACCGCTTCGTCGGCGATGTTGCGGTCGTGGACCCACACCGCGCGCAGGATGCTGTCGGCGATGGCCATTGCAGCATCGGCGCCGTCGTGCAGGTCGACCGCGATGATCAGCCGTGCGGCGTCGTCGCCGTTGACCGGGAAGTACTTGGGTTCGAGGTTCAGCGGGGCGTGCAGCCACTCGCTGAAGCGCTTGAGCTCCACCAGCCGGTACGCCTGGCGCTGTGGCGCGCGCTTGCCCAGCGGCAGGCCACCCGACACCGGGAACACCTTGCCCCCCAGGTCGACCGGCATCACGCGGATCGTTGCGCCGGCCTTGCGGGCGATGTCCCAGAAGCGCAGGTGGCCGAGGTAGGTGTACGGCGACTGCGGCGCCAGGTAGTAATCGATGGTGGGGCGCATGGGGTCTCCGCTCGCGTGGGGATGGGCCGGCGCTCGGGCGCCTATGCAGCGAGTCTAGAGGCTGCCCGCAATCGGTGCGGCGGCGCGCGGAAGTGGCCCTTCGCGCCGGTGCGACCCGCGGCCGCACCGACATCGAGGGCGGGCTGCCGTCAGTGCCCCCCGCGGCCGCAGGTGGCCAGCCGGGCCAGCGCGTCCTCGGTGAGCACCGGCAGCATCTGGCGCAGGTCTTCCCAGGGATGCGGCCCCGGCTGCCGCTGCAGCGCGAGCGACAGGTGGCGTACCAGCAGGAAGCGGTGCTGCAGGCTTTCCACCTGGATCGGCGAGGGCCATCGCACCAGGGCCCGGTCCAGCAGGTCCAGCGCCACGGCGAAGTCGTCGAGCGGATGGGCGGGGTCCTGCAGGTGCGCGAGCAGCGTGCGGGCGACCAGCAGCTCGAGCTTGGTCGTCTGGTGCCAGAAACTCGCCAGGTCGTCCAGCGCCGCCAGCTCGTCAAGCAGCGCGCCGGCCTCCGCGAGCCACAGCGCGATCGGGCCCAGCGCCGGAGACCCGGGGTGCGGCGTGCCGGCCTCGGCGAGGGCGGCCTCGGCCACACCGAGCTCGCGCCGGGCCAGCCCCGCCAGTGCCGCCGCGAGCATGGCGTTCGACAGCGCATAGGCGCGCCGGTCGGCCGCGTCCCCGAAGTGGCGCTTGCTGCGGTACGCGCTGGCGAACAGCTTTGCGGCCTTCACCAAGGCCTCGGCCACGGCGCCCAGCGCCTTGTCCTCGTCGAGCAGCCGGGCCGCCTGGCGCAGCACGAAGCCGCCGCGCAGGCCCTGGCGTTCGGACGTGGCCGAAGTCGGCGCCACGTCCTGGTCACCGAGCGGCCAGCGGCCGAGCGTGTCGTTCGACACGTCGTCCAGCCGATCGAGCAGACTCTCTGCGGCCAGTTGCGCGTCGGGTGAGGCCGAGCGCGACAGCGAGTTCACCAGCAGCTCCAGCTGACCGATCTGCACCTGCGAGTAGGCGCTGCGCGCGCCCAGCTGCAGCGCGCGGGCTGCGCTGTCGTGGTCGCCCAGCTCGCGGTAGGCGCAGCCGAGCGCCGAGCGCACCCTTGAATCGCTGAGCCAGGCGCGGCGCGCCTCATCCGCCGCCAGCGTGGCCAGCAGCCGGTCGATCTGGCCCAGCACAGCCGCCGCCGGCTTGTCGCCGGCTACCGCCACCACCTGCACGATGCGGTCGGCCAGTTCGTGCGCGCTCATGCAGCCGTCGGCATCGCGCAGCAACGAGGTGCCGGCCGACGCGGCGGCGGCACGCGCCGGGGCGTGCAGCCGCCACTGCGGGTCGCCATAGCACTGGTAGGCGCCCCAGGTGTTGTGCTGCGCACCGCTGTCGGCGTGCACCGCCTCGCGGGCCCCGCGAACCGCTTCGCCGAAGGCCTCGCCGTCGAGCAGCGCGCGGTACAGCGTCTTCGCGAACAGCAGCGCCGCCGCGTCGTCGACCTGCCAGCCCGCGGCGACCACCGCCTTCGAACCCATCTTGATGAACTGCAGCGCCAGGCTCGCGGCGAGGATCGGGTGCTTGCGCGGGCCGGCGCCGGGTGTCGTCAGCCCCTCGGCGTCGCGGCCCGAGTAGCAGCAGTTGATGAACACGAATTCGGGTGGCGGATTCATCTGGTCCACGTCGGCCGCGGTCAGCACCTCCTGATGGCTGAGCACCATGCCGGTCTTGCGGATCTCGTGCGCATCGAGCCCGCTGCCCATCGTGCGCACCCACTGGTCGACCACGCCGTGGCCGCACAGGTGCAGCAGGCGGTAGGGCTTCTCGAGCAGCGCGATGCGCACCTGTTCGAAGCTGACCGTCGGGCCGATCAGCGACGACGGCAGCCACTCGCGGTCGTCGTGCAGCAGCAGCTCGTTGACGGCCTGGGCCTCGGCCTCCGCGCCCTCCAGCGTGCTGAAGGCCAGCGGCGCGCGTCGGTCGTCCTGCCAGTTCGCGGTGCTCGGCGCGCCGACGATCAGCGCGTCGTAGCCGGTGATCGCCTGCGGCAGGCGCCGGAAGTCGTCGGTCACGCGCTGGCGCACCAGGCCGGCGTGCACGACGAACGGCCGCGGCGTCTCGCCATCGGCCGGACCGGCGAGTGCCGGGCTCAGCAGTTCCCAGGGGTAGCGCGCCGATTCGTCGTCGACCACCAGCACCGTGTTGTCGAGGTTGGCCAGCCGCTCCTTCAGCTCGTAGGGCAGCAGCATCTGGAACAGCACGCCGCCGAAGCGCGGATCGGTGGGGCTGGCGATGCGGTCGGCCGCGCCGGTCTGGTGGTCGCTCACGCGGTCGATGAAGCGGCGCAGGCTGGCCACGTCGGAATAGACCTGCGTGGATTCGACCCGCGCGCGCTCTCCGATCAGCGCGAAGTTCAGGCCGCCCAGCGCGTCCTGCCTCACCACCAGGCGTTGCCACACCGAGCCCACGGCACGCGGTCGGTAGCCGCGGATGCCGCCCTCGCGCACCTCCAGCACCGGGTGGTCCCAGCGCAGGCGCTCGGCCCATTCGTCGCGCGCCAGCAGTCGCCGCAGCTCGTAGGCTGCGTCGAGCGCGATGTGCTCGTCGATCTCGATCACCTCGACCTCGCGGATGCGCACCGGCTGCGGCCCGCCGGGCATCTGCAGCAGCAGCTGCGCCGCGCGCCACACCCCGTAAAGCAGCCCGGCCAGGCTGTCGCGCGCGGTGACGGCCTGCACGTGGGTGCCGACCAGCACGGTCGACAGCCGTAGGTCGACCGGCTCGCTGCCCCGCGCCGCATAGGGGTCGCGGTGCACGTGCTCGAAGGCATAGCGCAGCACGCCGCGCGTCACCGTCTCCGACAGCAGGCCGGGTGTCAGCTCGCCCACCCGTGCCCAGCCCCAGCAGCAGCGCGCCGGGGTAGGCGGGCGGGGTCACGCCGTGGTTGTTGGGTCGCAGATAGTGCCCGGTGCGGCTGGCGCCGACGAACAGCTTCAGGTCGATCAGCCGCTGCAACTGGCCGTCGAGCTTCTCGTCGACGCGCTTGGCGGCACCGGACACACCGTCGTCCTGGTAGTGGCCGACCATCAGCGGGTAGCGTGCGAAATCGAGGCTGCCGTGCACCACCCGCACCTCGATCGGATCGGGGCTCGGTACCGGCTCGGGGCCGCTGCCACCGTGCGCCAGGATGTAGTCGGCCAGCTCGTCGTCGTCGGTCGGCAGCAGCGCCGGCTGCGGGGTCGGGGGCCACACCGTCAGTGCCGTTCCGGCGCCGCGCCGCTGCGGTGGCTGCTGCGGCAGCCGGCGGGTGCGGCCCGCGGTCAGCAGCTCGAAGTAGGCCTCGAAGCTTTCGCGGTGGTCGGGCAGCGTGCCGTGCTCGCAGGGCGCGTACCAGGTGCGCTCGGGCGCCAGCGCCGAGTTCCACGGCACCGTGCCGTCGCCGCCGTCGCCGGCCAGGAAGTCGATGCCGCGGCGGGTGGCGATCACCGCCTCGCCCTCGCCGAACACGGTCTCCCAGGCATCCTGCGGCGGTCGCATCTGGAGCACCGTGCTGCCGGTGCCGGCCACGTAGAACACCGAAGGGTCTTCACACAGCGCCTGGAAGCTGTCCTGGAACGGGCGGCTGCGCACGAAGTCACGCGCGGCCTTCAGCACCTGCGGGTCGGGCAGCTGGGCGCCATGCTCGGCCTCGGCGATGCGCTGCCAGCTGGCGGCATCGAACAGGTCGCCGAAGGCCGGGTCGCTGTCGTGCGGCAGCATCTGCAGCAGACCGGGGAAGCCGGCGCCGAAGCGCGCCATGTCGCGGTCGGACACCTTGCGCGCCAGCATCGCGAGCATCGTGGCCAGCCGGTACTGACGCAGCAGCAGCATCGCCGGCGCGTAGGAACCCTTGTTCGGCGTGCCCAGCATCACCAGGCGGCTGCCGCGCTGCTTGAGGTCCTGCCACAGCGCCTTGCCGGCGACGTCGACATAGAGCGCCTGGCGCGCCACCAGGCCGCCCATCGAATGCACCAGCAGGTGCACTGGCACCGTGCCATCGTCCAGCCGCTCGACGATGGCGCGCAGTTGCTCGCGCAGGCCCGCGCCGCTGTGCTCGATCGACAGCCGCCAGTCGAATGGCACCGCGACGACGCGAAAGCGCGAGTGCGCCTCATCCAGCAGGCGCTCGTAGCTGGCCGCCAGCAGGCCCCCGGCGCGCAGTGCGCTGCCGTCGGCACGCGCGTCGGGATCCTCGAGCGCCAGCCGCTCCAGCGATCCGTCGAGCATCGCGCCGAGCGTGAGCCAGATGCGATCACCGCCGTCGCGGCGCTGCAGCTCGCTGCCCATGATGCCGGGCAGCACCAGCAGGACCGGCTTGCGGGCGTTCTCGCGCAGCCCGAAATCGGCCAGCCAGGCCTCGAATGGCCGCCGGCTCAGCGGGTCGGTCTTCAGCGCCTGCAGCGGGCCGCGCGTGCGGCGCTCGTCGTCCGCCAGCGCGGCGAAGCCGTCGTCGCGTCCGGCCAGCGCGCTGAACAGCGCACTGCGCGACAGGCTGCCGGCACCGAAGTAGGCGAAGTGCGTGACGGTGGGCCCCTCGCAGCGCAGGCTGCGTGGCGGCTGCGCGCTGCGCTGCAGGCCGCCGAACATCGAGCGCGTGTGGACCACGAAGTCGTGGTCGTGCAGGCCGTAGAACACGTCGCCGAGCAGCGTGACGATGCCGCCCCAGCCCTTGCCGCGCGAATCGCCGGCGATCACGCGCAGGCGGTCGGTCGGCTGCGCGCCGCAGCCGGCCAGCGCCAGCGTCAACGGCGAGCCGGGGATCATCGCTTCCAGCCCGGGCACGATGCGCGCATCGGCGCGGGCTGCGACCAATGAGCGCACCAGGCGCGAGACGCGCTCGAACGCCAGGTGACCCACGCCGCCGGTCGCGCCGCCGACCACCAGCCCGACGGCGCGCAGCAGCAGCGACAGAACAGGTCGGTGCGGCCGTCGGCCAGCAGCGTG